>NZ_JBEPMO010000007.1:0-142944 GCF_040545805.1 Moheibacter stercoris | reverse complement strand
CTTTATGCTTAATGGGTTTGTCTAACTTAGTCTGCTGCTTGGTTCTTTTTTATAGTTCTTATAGGTATTAAATTTAGCATTTACAAACATAGGATCGGCTTTGTATTACACGGGCGAAAGTACCACAGGCGTTGGCTTTGGAAATTTATTCCACAAAACCGTTTTCTTACACTTTTTTAATTAATTTAGTTGCAGAAAAACGGTTTTGTGGTGTTCGTGTTTTGTCGAAGTTCCGGCTTCCTTACCCCGTGCAACACAAAGCCGCGGCCCGTTATCGCTCAGTGTAAAAAGACATCGAATGTGAATAAAATGAACGACAGAAATAAAATGCCAACCGCACATTCAGGCACATTTGCTTGCCCCAACGCACAAGCGACCGCTTCGCAAGCAAAAGAGCTTGAATTTTTGCCAACGCACAGAATAAACAAGTAAATTTGACCAAAGAAAAATATTATAATGACATACAATTTCATAGACTTATTTGCAGGAGCAGGAGGACTTTCAGAAGGATTTATCCAAGCTGGTTTTGAGCCTATTGCTCACGTTGAAATTGAAAATTCTGCTTGTAATACTCTGAGAACAAGAGCTGCTTACCATTACTTAAAAGCTAACAACAACTACAAAGTTTACATTTCTTATCTAAAAGGTGAGATAACTCGTGAGGAATTATATTTAAGTGTGCCAAAAGATATTTTGGACGCTGTTATTAACCTTTCAATTGGAGATGAACACAATGAAATTATACATCAGCAAATAAAGAAAAGCCTAGGAAAAAGAAAAGTTGATTTAATTATTGGCGGACCTCCTTGCCAGGCATATTCATTGGTTGGACGGTCACGGTCTAAAACTAAAATGGAAGGTGATCCAAGAAATTACCTCTTTATTCAATATGCTGAATATTTAGAGAAATATAAACCTAAAATGTTCGTTTTTGAAAATGTTTTGGGATTAAAGTCTGCTAAAGGAGGTCACTATCTTGACGAGATGGAGAAAATATTTGATAAAAAAGGCTATCAAATAAAACTAAATACCCTTGAAGCAAGAAACTTTGGAGTATTGCAAAACAGAAAACGAATTATCATTCTTGGTTGGCAAAAAAACAAAAATATAAACATACCAAACTTGGAAGAAATTGTAATTGAAAGCAACTATTTAGTGAAAGATCTATTGAATGATTTACCTGTGATAAAAGCTGGTGAAGGTGCGGATAGATTTTTGAAATACAAAACAGAAACAACTGAGTACTTAAAACATCATTCCCTACGCAATGGGATTGATGTTTTAACCCAACATATTGCGAGACCACATAGAGAGCAAGATAAAGAAATTTACAAAATTGCTGTTCAGAAATGGGATAAAAAGCAAGAACGATTAAACTACAATGATTTACCAGAAAGATTAAAGACCCATCAAAATCGCACTTCATTTTTTGACAGATTTAAAGTGGTTGCTTCTGACTTGCCCTACTCTCAAACAGTAGTCGCCCATATTGCTAAAGATGGCCATTATTATATTCATCCTGATAGTAAGCAAAATAGATCAATCAGCGTAAGAGAAGCAGCGCGACTACAATCTTTTCCAGATGACTATTATTTTGAAGGTGAAAAGGAAGGAGCTAATAGAACGGCTGCATAAATATTAACCTATGGAATACAAAATTACACATATCAACTCATTACTGATAAATGATTTCTCCGAGGATTTCATTTTAAATCAGAAAAAGCAAATCTCAAATAAGTTCAAATTCAGGTTTAGATTGCTTGATAGTGATAGAAATATATATTTTGAAGGTTTGGCTACTAAAAATGATTCTTTCGCTCCATTAGACTTTTTAGGAAGCGAATTTGGCTGTACTGACTTACAATATTTTGAAAACGGGAAATTTATTAGCCTATGAAACGACCAACAATAGTTGTTTGTGCAATAATTACAATAGATAATAAAATTTTAGTAGTTCAAAGAAATAACACTATGACACTGCCTCTAAAATGGGAATTCCCTGGAGGAAAAATTGAACCAAATGAAACAGAAGAAGGATGCATAACTAGAGAAATCAAGGAAGAATTAAACATAGAAATTACATTGCTTAAAAAGCTTGAATCCTCTATTTACAAATATCCAACTATTACAATTGAATTAATCCCTTTTTTAGCAAATTACGAAAAAGGTACGATAAACCTGAAAGAACACATACAGTATAAGCTCCTTAAGAAAGAAGAACTTAGTAGTTTAGATTGGGCAGAAGCCGACCTACCCATTGTAAAAGAATTGCAACAACTATGAATCAAGGCATTTACGAAGAACTTGTCACAAAACTGGTAGCTCATAAAATCAATGAGTTAGATAAAAATGCCTACCACATTAACAAAACAAAAATTGATAAAGCGGAAGCCGCAATCATCCTTTCAAAGCATTTGTCAAGCACAATAAAACGCGCATTGGAGTTTGTAAATGGCGAAAATCAATTGGAACTTCAAATCGTAATTGCTAATAAAATCATTCAATTTTTAAAAGAAGAGCTTCTTAAAGAAGATTTCAACAACGATCTTATCGAAGTAGAGGGTGAAATTTTAAAAGCGGTGTTCACCAAAGTAGATGCTCATTTTTCGGATTTTGATTTACATTTAAAAGAAATCACGCCTTACACAAGGCTCACACACAGCGAATTATTTACAGGTGGAAATGTAGGATTATCGCTTGAAAGTGAATTAAAAAAGGAAATCTTATCTGCCAACAGAATTGATTTATTGGTTTCTTTTATCAAATTCAAAGGCATAATAATTTTGGAAAGAGAACTCCAAGAATTCACTAAAAGAGGTGGAAAACTAAGGGTAATAACTACCACCTACATGGGCGCTTCTGATTACAAAGCGATTCAGTTGCTTTCAAAATTAGAAAATACGGAAGTGAAAATTTCCTATAATACAGGCAATGAACGACTTCACGCAAAAGCGTATTTGTTTTACAGAGACACGGGATTTCATACCGGATATATTGGTTCATCGAATTTTTCCAGGTCTGCGCTTACAGATGGTTTAGAATGGAACATAAAAATTACAACCAAAGAAGTCAGCCACATTATCGACAAATTCCAAAAAACCTTTGACTCCTATTGGCAGAGTGATGACTTTGAATTATTTGATGATGCTGTACACAAAGAGAAACTCGTTGCTTCATTGAATCAGGGTAAAATATCTAAAACTACGGATATCAATTATTCGCTTTTTGAAGTCAAACCTTATCCGTTTCAGCTCGAAATTTTAGAGAAATTAGAAATAGAACGGTCTGTTCACGAAAGAAATAGAAATTTGGTGGTTGCCGCAACTGGAACCGGAAAAACCGTGATTTCGGCATTTGATTACAAGAATTTTAGGCAAAACAACAAGTCTTCTAAACTTTTATTTTTAGCCCATAGGAAAGAAATTTTAACGCAATCTTTGGCCACTTATCGCGGTATTTTGCGTGACAATAATTTTGGAGAGCTTTGGGTGGACGGCATGGAGCCTACCAATTTTGAGTATGTGTTTGCCTCGGTTCAAACCTTAAACAATAGAATTGGAAATTTAAGTCTTTCAGCTGAGTTTTTCGATTACATCGTGATTGATGAATGTCATCACACTCCTGCTGATTCATACAGAGGAGTAATAAATTATTTCAAGCCAAAAATTCTTTTAGGATTAACTGCCACGCCAGAGAGGATGGATAAGCTAGAAATTGAGAAAGATTTTCACAACCGTATTGCAGCAGAAATACGGTTACCAGAGGCTTTGAATAGGAAACTACTTTGTCCTTTTCAATATTTTGGAGTTTCTGATAGTATTGATTTATCGAAGGTGGGTTGGGAAAGAGGAAGATATATTGCCAGTCAGCTGACCAATATTTATACGGCCAACGATAGAAGGGTAAGTGAAATCATTCAAGCACTCGAAAAATACACGAAAGACAAATCGGATGTGCGTGCTCTTGGTTTCTGTGTTTCAATGGAACACGCCAAGTTCATGGCTGAAAAATTTTCGTTGGCAGGATTTAAAGCCGATTATCTAACCAGTGCTAATAATCAAAATCGAGATTTGGTTAGAAGTCAATTGCTGAACAAGGAAATCAACTACTTATTTGTGGTGGATATTTTCAATGAAGGGGTAGACATACCTGAAATTGATACCGTTTTGTTTTTGCGACCAACAGAAAGTTTGACCATTTTCTTGCAACAACTTGGAAGAGGTTTGCGATTAGCAGAAAATAAAGATTGTCTCACCGTTTTGGATTTTGTGGGCAATGCTAGACCGGAGTATAATTTTGAGAATAAATTTAGAGCTTTAATTGGCAAAACTACAACAACGGTGCACAAAGAAGTTGAGGATAATTTTCCTCACCTGCCATTAGGATGTTCGATTGTGTTAGAAAAGAAGGCTAAAGAAATTATCCTTAAAAACATCAAGTCTGCTACAACGCTGAATCGCAATCAGATTGTCGCTAAAATCAGGAATTTCAAGCATCAAACAACATTACCGCTTACCTTAAAAAACTTTACGGAGTTCAATAATATTTCGATTCAAGCCATATACAAAAGAGGTTCTTGGAAACGCTTGTGCCAAGAGGCCGGAGTCATTGATTTTATTGACACAACCAACGAGAAAGAAATTTATTCTGCCATTTCTAACAAATGGCTTTCAACGAGCTCTACCAGTTACTTTAAATTCATTCTGAAGCTCGCAAAGGATAATTTTCAAGTCAGTGTATCTGACTTAAATCCCAACGAAGAAACGATGGTTTTGATGCTTCATTACGATGTTTGGCAAAAAGCAGGTGGTTTTGATTCCATTGAAGAAAGTATTCGAGACATTGGTAAAAACAAAGTTTTGGTGGAGGAAATCATTGAGGTTCTAGAAATATTAGAAGATAAAATCGATTTCAAAGAAATTGAAATTCAACTCCCTTACCATCAGCCATTAAAAGTGCATGCTCGTTATACCAGAGATCAAATACTGGCAGCGTTTCGTTTAAGTACATTTGACAAAAAATCCCCAAGTCGAGAAGGAGTGGCTGAAAATACCTCTTTAAACACTGAATTATTATTCATCAATCTGGTTAAATCAGAGGAAAATTTCTCGCCCACAACGATGTACGATGATTACGCCATTAATGAATACCTTTTCCATTGGCAAAGTCAAAACTCAGCTGCGCCAGACACTTCAAAAGGCTTATCCTACATCAAGCATCAGGAAAACAAAAAGAAAATATTGCTATTCGTAAGAGAAAAAGCCAAAGATGAACATGGAAATACAATGGGTTATGTATTTGTAGGTGAAGGCAATCTTAAAGAACATTACGGGGCAAAACCTATGAGTATCAAATGGGAGCTAAACGAGCCTTTACCACATTATTTGTGGAATGATGCTGCAAAATTGAGGGTTGGGTAATTATTGTATAGTCAGAAGATAGATTGCACTAGCAGATATTTATGAGCAATACGGGGCTAGACTTATGGAGCAAAATGTTCGTTCATTTCTTCAATTCACAGGTAAAATAAATAAAGGTATTCGAAATACTATTCTTAAAGAGCAGCATATGTTTATGGCCTTTAACAATGGTATTGCAGCTACTGCAGAAGAAGTTACTATTACAGATTTACCAAATAATCAAGGTAAAGCTATTGCCCAAGTAAAGGATTTTCAAATTGTAAATGGTGGACAAACTACAGCGTCAATTTATCATACTTGGAAAAAAGATAAAGTTGATATAAGCAATGTATTTGTTCCTGTTAAACTTACTATTGTTAAAAATAGAGAAAATTTTTCTGAAATAGTAGGTCGTATTGCAGAATATGCTAATACACAAAACAAAGTTTCAGCTTCTGATTTGAGTTCAAACAAAGAAAACCACGTAATAATTGAAAAGCTATCAAGGACAATTTGGGCACCACCAATTGCAGGTGAAACTACTCAAACAAGGTGGTTTTTTGAACGGTCAAGAGGTCAATATAAAAATGAACGCATAAGATTTGGTATCACGCCATCAAAACGCAAACAATTTGACAAGCAGAATCCAAGAAGTCAAATGTTCACTAAAGAAACGTTGGCCAAGTTTATCAACTCTTATGAGGAAGTGTATAATGGCAAAAAGTTAGTAATTGGGCCACACATTGTTGTTAGAGGAAGTCAGAAAAATTACGCTCAATTTCTGAATTATAATTTCAGTTTTAAGCCAGACAATATTTGGTTTGAAGATGCTATTGCAAAAGCTATTTTATTTTCATCAGCTGAAAAGGTATATGGTGTAAAACCAAACGCAATTGGAGATATGCGTTATATAACAGTTCCCTATTCATTAGCTTGGTTAGGTTATAAATTGAACTACAAACTTGATTTATACAAAATTTGAAAAAATCAATCGCTAACCGATATTTTAAAGTCTAAATTGCACGAATTAATGTCTAAAATAGAGGATTACATCAAAACTAAAGCTCCTGGTTCTTTATATGGAGAGTGGGCAAAAAAAGAAGAGTGCTGGAATGCCATCAAAAATCAAGATTTCAACATTGACATGGAAAGTTTAAAGGTAGACTTGGAGAACAAATTGTCTGTAAAAAGGAAAAGAATAACCGAAGATGAAGTTGAAAATCAACTAATTCAAGCCGAAGTAGATTTTATAAAATCTATACCGATTGCAAAATGGCTCGAAATAAGTAAAATAGGTTCAGAAATTGAAGGTATGACACAACACCTAAAAGACAGAGCAATTAATATTCAATCTTCGCTACGCTTAAACAAAATATTGTCTGAACACCAAAGAAGAGATGCAATAAAAATTATTGAAAATATTTTGGAAAATTCTCCAAACTTCTTTGACGAGGATTTTGAAACTTCTAATAAAATAATAAACCAATCAAATGAAGAAATTAATCCTGAATTAATTCTAAAAATGGTAGAATGGGACACTAAGGCGAAAGTGTTATCAGCTAAAGAATTACAATACATTGCAGACTTTGGTTATGGACTTAAAACATTAAATGATTTTCACGAAAAAAATATTAGGAGACATTTATCTCGATTAAAAGATGCAGGTTTCAAAGTATAACAGCCACACAATTACTCACAGCTTATCTATTTTAATGGTGTTCGTGAATCCTAAGCGGTTTGCCAAGCCGCACCAGCCAACGCTACAACCCAAGCTTGGCAAAGAGTGTGTCTGTCCAACGGCACCGCAGACAGAAAAACAGACGACAGAAAAGAACAACGAAGTGATAACATCACCTATACGCAAGCAGGGGTTACGTGCTTCGTAGGACAGGAAAGTGGTAAATTTAAATTTCAGTTCTTCGTAGGATGAACTGTGTAAAAAACCAAATATTTTAGGCTATTTTTTTAACATAATCATCTTGGTACAAAGTTCCATTTTTAACGCATCCATAAACTTGCTTTAGAAGCTTGTTGCACACTGCGATTACGGCTGATTTCTTGTTCTTTCCTGCTGCCA
The DNA here is from genome assembly GCF_040545805.1 of Moheibacter stercoris. Taxonomy (NCBI): domain Bacteria; kingdom Pseudomonadati; phylum Bacteroidota; class Flavobacteriia; order Flavobacteriales; family Weeksellaceae; genus Moheibacter; species Moheibacter stercoris. The sequence goes on along the minus strand of NZ_JBEPMO010000007.1, from coordinate 135,468 downwards.
CCAATCGGTCAAAGAGTTCGCGACATGCTCGGTTCGTACTTTTCGCATTTAATGCACACATGTACAATATATGACGTACCTGTTTTCCGCCTTGTTTGCAGATCCTCGTTCTAGCTCTCACGCTACTCCCACTGCTACATTCAACCGGACTCAGACCACAATAACTGATCAGTTGGTGATAACTTTCCATGTCTTTGAAACTTTGGGTGTAGATAATGAGTTCGGCCGCCGCTCGTTTGCCTATTCCCTTTACACTCTGTACTTGTATCAAAAGTTCAGGTTGCCAAGATTTGAGCTTTTCTTCTAGTTTCTCTGTTAATTTCGCTTGTTCCTGTTTCATCTTTTTCATCAGACTTTGATAGCTTTTCAGGACCGACTCTTCTTGTACTCCACTGCGCTTTAAGGCATGAAGTTGGTTGCTTAATTTGGTAATGGATTTGGTTAAATCGCCAATGGCTTGGTTGATCATCCGGCATTCAAAATAGGCCTGATCGGGCATCTGACTGGCTGCTGGTTGGCGGTCGATTCCGTATTCGCATATCCGCTTGGCATCTTTCTTGTCCGACTTATTTCGTTCCAAATGCATCTGGATATATCGCTTGATCTGTAACGCATTTACAATCGTATAAACTTGGTTTTTCTGATACAAATACTACCTTTGAAATATGAAAAATAAAAATTTAGATCAAGACTTTGGCACATTGTCAGAAACCATTAATCGACTTGTTAAATTAGGTTACACCCACGACTTTAATATAATGGACGAATGTATTGTATGACATAAGGAAAATATTACATTATCACCAGACGATTTTCAAATTGACCACGTCTATCGCTTTGAGGGCGACTCAGACCCTGAATACCAGTCCATACTTTACGCCATTTCATCTACAAAGTTTGACGTTAGAGGAACTTTAGTAAATGGTTACGGCACTTCATCAGACGAAGTGACAACAAAACTGATAGAAAAATTAAACACTCATAACAACCAAAATAAAATGGAAAGTAAATCAAATGACGAAACACCACAACGGCCAGACAGTGAACGCTTATTAAATGCACCGTTAGTAGAAATGAATTTACAAGAGGTTATTAAACAAATAAAAAGTGAAACTACTTGGATTGACAGCGACCGAAATGCCGTTACACTTTTCAAATCGGAAACTATGAGAATTGTGCTTATAGGACTACACGAAAACGCAGAACTAAAACCGCACAAGGCTAACGGAGTAATAAGTGTTCAAGTAATTGAAGGCAACATAGAATTTACAGCAGAAGATCAAATTACTTCTCTGGAAAAAAGACAAATGATAGCATTACAAGAAAATATTATTCATAGTGTTAAAGCGTTGACAGAAAGTTTTTTTCTATTAACACTTGCAATGAACAACAAATAGACACGAGAAGAGAAGGGCAGCAGCTAACAGGCGTAACTGTTGCACAACTCCAAAATTTCAGTGATAACAAAAATAATTGACCTCGTTTAAGTCCTTTTAAGCGAGCTTTATTATGGTTTAGTATATGCGTGTTGGATTTTCAAGATAGCTTATAGTGCAAGTTTTGAAGTCTATTTAGGCGATGTTTAAGTGACCCTAAGATCTCTTTCTTGAAGCTCATTTTTAGGGCTATGATTTGCGGATTTTTACGGGTGAATTTCAGGTACTTTTTCAGATTATAGCACAAGGCTGCCCATCATTACATGTTTGTTTGCTTGTACCATTCCACGACTGTTGAGCCGTTTGAGGTTATGATGGTTGATCAGCGTTCCTAAAACCGGTTCTACTGTCGAACTGCGACGCTTGACCAACCTGCGGTGATGGGATTTGTTTTGCAGGAGCTTTTGGTGCATCTTATCGTACAAGGGTTTGTGAATGCTGTCATCTAACTTTTTAAACTTGCTTACCTTTCCACAGCATTGGGCTCGAACAGGACAATCTTTACAATCCTTTTCGCTGCTTCGGTAAGTTTTCTTTTCATAGCCTTTACTGTCTGTTCGGATGCCTTTAAAAAGAAGTATCGCTTTATTTCTGCCTTCTTGAACACATTCATATTGTTCTTTTTCTGCGTTGTAAATAAAACCTTCGCGTTCGGGTTTGTATTGGCCAAAATTCGGTATGTAGGCATCTATGTTTTTATCTGCACAATATTGTAAGCTTTCGCCAGAACTATAGCCTGCATCGGCTACTACTTGATTGATTTGGATGTCATTTTGCTCTAAATTCTCAATTGTTTGATCCATTATTTCAGCAAAAATAGCGCTGTCTTTACTCCCTGCTGTGCTCGTGCATGCTCCTGTAATTTACCCCGTAGGATTTAGTAAATTTGACTATATTTATAGGATGTATTATTATGTATATGTATTGTGGAGTGGTTCTGATAATCAATTTTATACAGGTTATACAAATAATCTAAATAAAAGATTACTTGATCACCAAAATGGAAAAGTTCGTTCCACTAAGAGTCGAATGCCTTTGACTTTAATATATTGGGAAGGTTGCTTAAATCAACAAGATGCAACGAAAAGAGAAAATTATTTAAAATCTGGAAGTGGAAAAATATATTTACGAAATAGGTTAAAATCATATTTTAATAATCCAACGGGGTGAACATGATGAGCATCGTCTACTGCTAGTTGACCTGCATAGTTCAATTGGCGTGGTTTGCCTGGTTTGGTCGAGATCTTGGCATCGGGATCGGTATACTTTCTTGTCCTTCACTACCATAATAATTCGAGGTGCAAGCATACAGATAATGTAAATCCAATTCCCTAAGCAATATCCGATAGTAATTATCCTTGGGAACCAAATTTTCCAAACTCGTATGATAAAATAATTGAGGGGTAAATCGCTTTCGTCCTTGCATATTTAAATATAATCATTTTTTTTGATAAATTGTAGTTGTGCAACATGCACATCGTATTGGCGAAATGCGGGGTTAAATACAAAATACAACTATTTGTTTCCTTTAGCCGCCAATAATTCGCAATTCCACATTTTTGTTTAACTTAGTTCCATTGAAAAAATATTGGCTACACTCGTTCTGAATTGAACTTTCAGTTAAATCCAGCCCGCACTTCGCCAATACTTTTTCGTTAGCTGCAACCCTAACCGACAACTCCTCATTTCGGCATCACAATAAATCAATACTACCTTTGAAATATGAAAAATAAAAATTTAGACCAAGACTTTGGCACATTGTCAGAAACCATTAATCGACTTGTTAAATTAGGTTACACCCACGACTTTAATATAATGGACGAATGTATTGTATGACATAAGGAAAATATTACATTATCACCAGACGATTTTCAAATTGACCACGTCTATCGCTTTGAGGGCGACTCAGACCCTGAATACCAGTCCATACTTTACGCCATTTCATCTACAAAGTTTGACGTTAGAGGAACTTTAGTAAATGGTTACGGCACTTCATCAGACGAAGTGACAACAAAACTGATAGAAAAATTAAACACTCATAACAACCAAAATAAAATGGAAAGTAAATCAAATGACGAAACGCCACAACGGCCAGACAGTGAACGCTTATTAAATGCACCGTTAGTAGAAATGAATTTACAAGAGGTTATTAAACAAATAAAAAGTGAAACTACTTGGATTGACAGCGACCGAAATGCCGTTACACTTTTCAAATCGGAAACTATGAGAATTGTGCTTATAGGACTACACGAAAACGCAGAACTAAAACCGCACAAGGCTAACGGAGTAATAAGTGTTCAAGTAATTGAAGGCAACATAGAATTTACAGCAGAAGATCAAATTACTTCTCTGGAAAAAAGACAAATGATAGCATTACAAGAAAATATTATTCATAGTGTTAAAGCGTTGACAGAAAGTTTTTTTCTATTAACACTTGCAATGAACAACAAATAGACACGAGAAGAGAAGGGCAGCAGCTAACAGGCGTTTGGAGAAATGCGGGGTTAAGTGCAAAATTGAAAGTTTTCGCTTCCTTATCCGCTCCCGATAACTATCGGGACTGTTTGCTTTTGTTTTTTTATTAAATTTAAAAAAAAAAATGCGTTGCTCAGTTTAGGCAAATTTTGAAGTTTAAGCTATATTCTTTCGCTACTTCGCAAACCAGCAAAACCTTATGTGTAACCAGTCTACAAACTTTGCGCTTAAAATTTTAAGATTGAAAATTTTGAATTAGTACCAAGAATTGGTATATTTGAATTGAAGATTTAAAATTATGGCAAAAAATACATCAATATTACTCGGAGATTATTTTGATAAGTTCATAAATGAGCAAATAAAAACAGGAAAATTTTCTTCAGCTAGTGAAGTTGTGAGAGCTGCTTTACGAATGTTTGAATATGAAGAAACCAAAAAATCTGAACTTATAAAAGAACTTAAAAAAGGTGAAAAATCTGGATTTGTAAAGAACTTTGATAGAGATAAGTTTTTAGAATCATTTCATCAAAAATATGCTTCTGACTAATGAAATTTAAAATTAGTAACGAAGCTCAGATTGACCTTGAAAATATTTGGCTTTATACTTTTGAAACTTGGTCAAAAGAACAAGCAGATAGATATTTTAATTTGATTTTCGAAGAAATAGAATATTTGACTCAATTTCCAACTTCTGGAAAAGATTACAATCACGTAAGAAAAGGATACTATCGTGCTAAAGTTAAATCGCATTTTATCTTTTATCGTCTAAATTCGAAAGAAAATGTAATTGAAATTATAAGAATTTCACATCAACAAATGGATATTGAAAATAGACTAAACGACTATTCTGGCTACACATAACATAACGGTTTGGCGAAATGGCGGGTTAAGTGATAAAATGAATCCCGATAGTTATCGGGACGGCTTTCTATGTCGCAAAAAGCCAATTACATTGACTTTTTTTCTTAAATTTATTAAATGAATTGGCTTTTGCTTACCGTGTCGCTAAATTGATCCCGAAGTGTCGGGACGCTTCAATTTGACTTTGTCGAACTGACGTTTCCGCCACTGACGCCAAGCCCCGAAACATTAGCTGACATTCCAAAACAGCCCTGCCAATAAATAACTTAGAAAATTCAAAATGAAATTTATCAAATTATTTATATTATGCCTTGCTTTTAAAAGTGTAAATGCTCAGAAATCATTACCTGACAACGATGAACCAATTTACCTAAACGATACACTAATTGCAAAACCTGGAGAATTTTATATTGACAATTTTAAAGTCGATTTAGCAAAAACTCACTATTACTTATTAAATACAGAAGATGTAATTTGCAAAAAAGGAGAAAGTGCAAAAATTTTTAGTGGTGCACGTTCAGCCTGTTTAATAAAGAGGAAAAACAATTATGAGTTTAAATTGCTAGATTCTTTAATAGAAGAAGTCAAGAAAGAAAAAAATATTTCTGAAAAATTTGATGTATTTATTGACAACAAAAAAATTGAAGACATTGAAAATGTGCTAATTGAAATTAGTCCTAATTTGGAAATGGAAATAATAAATTATAGTAAAACCGGAGTTTACCACGGAACAAAACCAAACTCGCAAATTAGATTATATTTGAATGAAAAAAAGAAAAAAAAGTAACGTCAGCCAACCTGAACTGTGTAAAAAACCAAATATTTTAGGCTATTTTTTTAACATAATCATCTTGGTACAAAGTTCCATTTTAACGCATCCATAAACTTGCTTTAGAAGCTTGTTGCACACTGCAATTACGGCTGATTTCTTGTTCTTTCCTGCTGCCACCAATCGGTCAAAGAGTTCGCGACATGCTCGGTTCGTACTTTTCGCATTTAATGCACACATGTACAATATATGACGTACCTGTTTTCCGCCTTGTTTGCAGATCCAAGTTCTGGCTCTCACGCTACTCCCACTGCTGCATTCCACGGGAATTACATTATTGACAAAACCTAACGAAATGGTTCAGCAAAGTAAAATACGGGCGAATGTTCCTATTCAAGTATAGCGAAGTTTAAGGTTAAAATCAATCTGATTTTGATCTGTTTTTAGTATGTTTTCAAAACGGAATAGCTTCTCCTCAGTACAGGCAAATCCGATCCCTCGCGACAAATTATTCCTGCACTTCGTCAAGCTTTGGACCATTTGCTGTAATTCCACAAAGTACATAAAAATACAGCTAATTCAATTCTAAGACTGTATTTTAAAACCTCTATTCATCAAGGCTTGAGTCTATTTCAAATTTACTTGTTTAGTTCAATTCTAGAAAAATAACAGCATTAATTTTATCTACACGGAAGATAAAAGTAAATGTTAGGAATTTAATCCTCAAGGCTTTGTGTAATTCAAATCCGTAATACACTCCTATTTAGGCAGTATACAATCATTTCATCGGCTTTTGAACTCCTAAAATCCTCAATATCTTGGAATACCTTTGAGTAGAATTGATGATTTAGTTTCAATTCTACTCTTCCTCTCTCTGCTAAATTCCCTTCAAAAATCTTTCTTTTTTGACGTAACAATGATGTATTTAATTAAATCTTACATGAAAAAATTTAGCTTGTTATTGCTATTCGTTTCCAGCATCCTTACTGCACAATTCTTCCAGAACGAATTGGAAAATGAACCTAGTGAATCCCCATCCATTTTCATCAAGCAAGAGAAGCCAAAAGAAATACATTTTTTTGAGGAAGGCGAAGAATACGAAGAGTATCCAGATCCACCCGATCAAGGAGTTGACGCAGGTGCTCCAGGAACGGTCGATGAAGTAAACGTTGATCAGTATTGGTTTTGGCTAATTTTAAGTACTGTTGTACTATTTGGATACATACAGCGCAAACAAAATCATTCGCAAAGCGAGACAAACAACTAGCATCAATATAAGATAGAATGCTAGGTGTTTTTGTGGGAATACTTGATAAATTCAGAAGGTGAAACTCCAATGGTTGCTTTGAAAACCGTTGTAAATTTAGAATGAGATGAAAATCCGGTTTCTTCTGCCAATGCATTGATTTTGTATTGACGGTACACAGGATCATGGGTAATTTTATCGACGATATATTGAATTCTCAAATCATTGATGTATTCACTGAAATCTTTTTCTTTATGCTTCTTGATGATGTACGAAAGGTATTTGGTATTGGTTTCGATTTCCGCAGCCACAAAAGACAAGGAAACTTTTCGTTCCAAATACAATTGACGATTTTCAAATTCTTGAAGTTTTTCCAATAATTTCTCTTCGGCTTCTGCTGGCATGATCGATTGCCTATCCTCCTTTTCATCGGTTATAGCCATTTTAGGAGAATTATTCTTTTGCTTTTCTTCTTCCTTACGAAGTTTTTCTTGGAATTGCTCCAAAGCATTCTTGATCCTTTTGACTTGTTTTTGTTTCTTTCGATAAAAATAAAAGGAGATTCCAAAGACCAATGCAACCAATCCCAATAAACTATAAATGATATATTGTTTGCTTTGGTTGTTATTTTTCAATTCCTTTTGCTTCGAAATGGTTTGGTTCAACGCGGCATCGACCGCTTTTTTATTGATACTCGCAATGCTATCATTTAGACTTGTAAACAATTGAAAAAATTCTTTGGATTCTTCTGTTTTATTCACTTCCAAATAGGCCTTTGAAAGAACTTGAAACAAGTCTTTTCGCAATTGAGGAACACTGGATTTTTTTTCAAATTTCAGTCCTTCTTCGGCAAATTGTATGGACTTGTTAAAATCTCCTTTGTCATAATAGAAATAAGCCAATTGATTTAACAAAACCACACGTTCCACCAATGGAACTTCCTTGGAATGGTGAATGTTTAAAGCCTTTAGATAATAATTTTTGGTCAATTCAATGTTGCCTTTTTTGGCGTATTCGTTTCCTAAAATGATATACGAATAAGAAATCAAACTATATTTACGAGAAGAAGTGTTTGAAGCTCCGTCTTGAATTTTTTCTGCTTCCTTGATGCATTTTTGGATGTTGTTCATAATGGAATCTGAAGGGGACTCAGACTTCAAATGAAAATTTGCTAAATTACTATAAATCAAACTCAATGCATACTGCCTGCTATCTCCTGGCTTAATTTTATGGGCGTACAATAAGGCATCTTTGAATTCTTCTTGGGATTGACTCAATAAACCCAATTCCGAATAGGCACAAGCCTTTAATCGGTAGATATGCGAAAGATTGTCATAATCCTTAATGGATTTCCCAATTTCCTCATATTTAGTATCTAAATTGATGACCTTTTCATAGTCAGAGCTATTGAAATAGATAATGGCAAGCGAATAGCCCACTTTGAGAACACCTTGTGAATAGCCTATTTTTTCACTATCTGATTGTAAACGTTCCAATTGGGGAATAACCTTTTCTGGATTAGAAGCATAAGCTTTTTGCGTGGCTTCTTCTAATTCTTGATTGATTTTTTCTATCATTTGGGAATTCTGAGCTCCTACAATTCCCATCGAATGGAATAGTAAAAACAAGAATACCAATGAAAGATTCATATAAGGTATAGATGACAAGCCCGATTTTATTTTATCTAATAAATTCATTTCACACAACAAACGTCTTCAAAAATATTGGGGCAATTCAACAAAATATCCCATCAATATTTGATGAAAATTTACTATTGTCGAGAATGAAAAGTCTATAAGTAGAATGCCCCCTATTCACTTATATATCCTTTTTTTTAAAAGAATGGTAAAGATAAAAAACTTATTGAATTCTCTCATTTAGCTCTATACAAATCCTTGTAAAATCCTTTTTACCCAAATTACGCATCAAATAAAGTAACTACATATCAATGGATTAGATTTTAAAGAATATCCATATTACGGAATATGGAAATCCTAGTTCTTTTATATATGTATAAAACGTTGGTAATTGGCTCCAACAAAATTTCGACGAAACGAAATTTCAAAACAACAAAAATCAAAACAAAAATTATGAAAAGATCTTTACTAGTGAAAACTTCAAGAAACTTATTTTTCACGGGTTGTATGATGGCAATGGCGATTGGACAAGCACAAGAAACAATCATTTACCAACAAAATTTTGACGGAAACAATGGAAACTTTACCAACGGAATCGTTTCTCAAAATACTCCAACAAACGGATGGCTCTCAAGTTCAACTGCTCCTCAATATGGAGAAATTTTTCGTCATATGTGGAATTTCTCTGATGTAACAGCTGGTGGAGAACAAATTACAATGCCAATTTCTGGAAGATCTTTGGGTATGGGATTCTTTGAAGGAAATGTTCCTTTTTTTGAAAACCATTATTTCTATACCTACGCAGGAGATATCCCAACGGACCAAACATTTTATACCACAAGATGGGCTCATGTTGGAATTTCTACAGAAGGATTTGAAAACATTACCGTTGAATTCAAATGGAGATGTGCTGGAGAAGTTTTTGAAGATGTAGTTTATGATTATGGAACAGTCAACACCTCTATTGATGGTGGTGCTACTTGGGCTATGGATCAAACAGGTGGATTCGGAGGTGTAACTAGCGAACATGGAACATTCTCAGGTGGTTTGTACTATGGAAATCCAGGTATTCAAACAACGACTATTTCATTGCCTTCTGATAGAGCAGATCAACCAAACTTCCGTTTGGCTTTCCGTATGGTAGTTGATGAAGGATATGGAACAGGAGGTGGTTTCATCATTGATGATATCATTATTCGTGGTGATCAAATCGAATTAGGTTCAGAAGAATTGAACAAATCTTCTTTCACGGTTTACAAAGACGGAAACAATTTCGTAGCAAAATCAACTTCAGATAAAATTCAATCAATCGAAGTATTTGATTTAGCAGGTAGAAAAGCAATGAACTTGATGGGGAATGCAAAACAAGTAAGAATCCCAGCATCTGAATTATCAAAAGGTGTTTACATCATCAAAGCAAAAATGGAAAATGGGGATGAAATGACCCAGAAAATTTTGAAATAATTCTAGAAAAGGAAAGAATTTGAAACTACTCACTTCAAATTCTTTCCTTTTTCTTTTTTGGGGCACTTTTTTAACACAACACTGGACACACATTTTATTAAACTCTTAAATCACTATATGAAACTACAATATTTTTATTACACATTACGTGTAATAATAATTCTATTATTACCTCTCAAATTGTTAGCTCAAGAACCTGTTGTATTATACCAGCAAAACTTTGATGGTAACAATGGAAATTTCACAAATTCAATTGTATCAGCAACTACACCTGTAAATGGATGGCGAGCTAGTAGTACAAGTACTCAATACGGTAATTATAGACATTTATGGAATTTCTCTAATTTAGGATCGGGAAATTTTGCACCAATTTCAGGAAGATCTCTAGGTATGGGATTTTATAATGGAAATAATCCTAACTATCCAGAAAACCCTTTCCGAACTTGGAATGGGACAACAGATATTAATGCATTAACAACAAGATGGGCTCATGTAGGTTTCTCTACAGTTGGCTATGAGAATATAACAATCGAATTTAAATGGAGATGTACTGGTGAAGTTGATTCAGGTAAAGTTTATGATTATGGAACTGTAAATACATCCATTGATAATGGAAATACATGGTCAATGGATATGAGTGGGGGAATAGGTGGTGAAACAGGTGAACATGGAATTTTTCCTTCAGGATTATACTATAATAATTCAGGCGTTCAAACTGCTAATTTAACATTAGATGAGACGAGAGCAAATCAACCAAATTTCAGATTAGCTTTCAGAATGGTTGTCGACGACTGGTATGGAACTGGAGGCGGATTTATAGTAGATGATATAATTGTTCGAGGGACTCCAATTTCCTCCGACCGAACCCTTACCGTATCCGAAGCCTACACAGGAGCTTCCTATGCCAATGGGAATCATACCATCTCAAATAATACTTCAGTAACTGCAACTTCAGGAACACGTGCAGGATATGTGGTTACAGGATGGACAGGGACAGGAAGTGTTCCAGCAACCGGAACAGGAGGAACGGCAAATTTTACAATTACAGAAAATTCTAGTATTAATTGGTTATGGGAACAAACCGAAACGCCCAAAAATATAACCTTCTATAACTACGGCGGAGACGATCAATTGGCATTCAACAACAGCCGCATCGAAACGAATACTCCGATATTCCGAATAAGCCATCAAGATTATGATGCAACAGATTATCAAGTCGAAATCAATTCGAATGCAACCTTTACAGGAACATCTTGGACACAAACTTTTACAGGTGCCTATCCTGTCAATTCAGAAGCAAACTTCGCCTTTAACAATAACTTTACTCCTACCAATAATACAACTTATTATGTTCGTGCTAGAGTAAAAGGCGCTGCTAACGTTTGGAGTGCTTGGACAACCGAAACTTACAGCTTCACCTATCAAACGCCACAAGATATTCCGGATTGGTTCCAAACCACGCAAGCACAATTTGCTTCCAATACTCTTTCTGGAGTTGAGGCAAATGCAAGTCATCATGTCGTAGTTTCCAGTGGAAGTGGAAATCCAATTTTAAATCCAAGCTTTGAAACTAATACGAATTGGACATCTTTTAAAAGTACAGGTTCACCTCTAAATGTAGAAGTTAACAATAGCGGTAACTGGTCAAGTGAAGGAACAAGAGCTGCTAGAATGCACATGTTTGGAGGAAATCCATTTAGTGGCGATCTTGCAATCGTTTCACAAGTGGTTGATTTGACAAATGTGGAACAAATCATTTTTGATACAAGGTCTATGTACGGCCCAAATTGGTCTTCAAGTCTTTCAAATGGCGGAACATTACGGTTGATTATTGGGGGTTCTTCATCCAATGCTACTGGAAATGTCTATGCGACGGTAAACCACTGTGCAAGTGGGTCATCAAGTTGCAATGTACAAATGTTAAACATCACGGCTAATATTCCTCTTGCTGAACGTATTCCTAATCAAACTATAAAATTTGTATGGTCTGGATTTAGCTCAGGTGATTTAGGAGGCGCATTGGTTGATTTTATGGTAGATAACGTAAGAGCTATTTCCCCATCTTCCGGCACCATCACTTCCACACCGATCCATTTAGCATCGGTTCAAGATGCAGAAGGTTACGAGGGCATTACCTGGAACCAAACTCTGAACGGCGGAACCATGACCCTAAAAGTCCAGGAATCTCCAGACGGTATTTCAGGTTGGACTGATGTCGCAGGTCATACCAATATTTCCTCAACGGGAGACGGTCCGCAAACTTATGACCTTAACGGCTTTGATGTGCCACACATAAGGTTGGTTGGAGTGCTTAACGGAACGGGTGTTACTTTACACGACTGGTCGGTACAGTTTGAGAGAGAAGATGATTGTGCCAATTCCACAACTTGGGATGGCACCGATTGGTCCAATGGCGTTCCAAGTGATTTAACCAAACGAATCATCTTTAATGGAAATTATACTTCCGACACCAACAATACAAACGGTGGTGCTTTAGTCGGATGTTCCATAGAGGTTCAAAGTGGAAATGTCGAAATCTCTTCCAATCACCATATTATCATTGAAAATGAAATTGTCGTATCTGGCGGAAGTTTTACCTTGGAAAATAATGCCAATTTGGTTCAAAATTCAGTAGACGCTGTAAATGTTGGGAATATCACAGTGAAGAGAATCAGCGCACCGATGGTTCGCCAAGATGCCACCGGATGGTCTTCACCAGTCGCAGGGCAAAATGTCCGTAGTTTCTCTCCTTACACGTTGAAAAAACGTTATTATATTTATAATGGTTATGGTGATGCTGGAGCACAAGGAAGTAGTTTTAAAGGATTATTTGAATTCGATCCCTTGTATCCAATGCCAAACCCAATTCCTTCAGGATGGGAAGGCGACAAAATTACCGTAAACGGTCGTGAATTATTCAATGAACAATCCTACACCTTCCAAAAAGGTTGGGGATATTCGATTCGCGTACCTAACACTTGGAGCAGCACTAACCCAGCGACTTTCGAAGGAGTATTTACAGGTGTTCCTCAAAATGGTGATTTTGAAGTAAAAGCCTACGGAAAATACAGCATGGTCGGAAATCCATATCCTTCTTCTATCAATGCAAATTCATTCTTGACAGATAATCCTCCAGTTGAAACTTTGCATTTCTGGACGCATTATTACCCTGTTGGACATACATCTTACGATAGTAATTATGCCACTTATACATTAGCTGGTGGTGCAGGAACTTCTCATCCAGATCAAAATGCAGATGTACCGAATGGAATCATTCCTATTGGACAAGGGTTTGTCATTCAAAATTTAAATAATATACCAGAAGAAAGCAATATCCCTTGGAATGTGTCTTTTAAAAATTCTATGCGTTCTATAGCTTCCAATGGTATTTTTTATAAAACCGACGATGAACTTGAACGTCATCGTTTCTGGTTGAGTTTAACCAATCAAAATAACGATCAATTGGCGCAAATATTAGTTGCCTATATGACCGATGCTACACAAGGCTATGATCACCAAATTGATGGTCGTCGAATGGGGGGAGCGGCATTGTATAGTTTGATCGATTCACTTGACTTCACAGTTCAAGGTAGAAGTTTACCTTTTGAATTAGAAGATGTCGTTCCTCTGGGATTTAAATCTTTTTCTGATTCTAAATATGCTATTTCTATCGATGATGTAGATGGATTTTTTGCCGAAGGGGAGGTGCAAATTTTCATCCGCGATAAATTTCTTTCAATCGAACATAACCTTTCTTCTTCGGACTATGAATTTGAAACGGTTGAAGGTGAATTTTTAGATCGTTTTGAAATCATTTACAAAACGGAAGAAGTTTTAGACACAGAAGAAAACCTTTTTAACGCTATACAAATATATCATGAAGGGGCAAATATCATGGTAAAATCAAGCAAAGAAAAAATTCTTTCTGTCGAATTATGGGATATTTCTGGAAGAAAATTGCATCAAAATCAAAAAGTGAATTCACATCTTTACTCCATACCTAAATCCAATTTTGGCACACAAGTCTTATTGGTTACTGTGATGACCGAAAATGGGGAAATCACGAGAAAGAAAATTATTAATTCATAAAAAAAGGGAACTTTCGGTTTCCCCAATTAAATCTCTTAAACATGAAAAAATTAGTCATACTAAGCATTTTCATCTCTACTATAAGTTTTGGACAATTTTTCAAATCTGAACATTCGGAATATGAGGAAAAATATGCCCAATCCAGTAACGAATATGAATTTTTTGATGAACCCGACCAAGGTTTAACTACTATACCCGATCCACATCCTGGAGACACAGATGATCCAGTACCCATCAATAATTATTGGTTATTAATGCTGGTTGGATTTTTTATTGGTGGAATTTATATGTCGAGGACAAAACCTCATTCTAGCAAATCTTAAATAATTTCCAGTGAACCATTGGCAAATGTATCTATCAGTGTTAGGAGTTATATTGGGCGGTTATTTTCTTTCTAGACATAGAAATTAGCAAACCAAGTCCCGAAAATCCCAATCCTTGTGATTGGGATTTTTTTTATTAAACATTTAAAACTTTTAGATTTATCTATCTTTTCATACCTTAATAACGATTTACTAGCTCCCTACTTCTTCCCGATTAGAAGAATACCTATTTCTGCCAAACTTTGTTTGGATGAACTGAAATCTTAAACCTAAAATCTCAAAATATGAAGCCACTTTTCTACTGTCTTCTGTTTTTGGGCAACCAAATTTTTAATTACCAAATATTCGCCCAAGAATCCAATTCTTTTGACGTGCAAAATCCAAACATTTGTTTTTTCGAAGATTTTAACGAAATCACTTCTGGAAATAATACCACTATAAACGGTTCTAATACCTCCTGGTCTGGAAATGAAAATTTCACAAACTACAATCTCGTTTATCAAGCGGGAGGAGCAATCAGAATAGGAAATAGTACAAATTCTGGTTCTATAACATCCAAAATTTTGGATGAGATAAGCGGCAATACAACTCTAACTTTGGATGTCAAAGGTTGGACAAATGTTGAAGGTGATTTGCTGATTAGTTTAGGAGGTACAACCTATACCAAAAGTTATACAGCAAATATGGCAGATTCCTTTGAATCCATCACCCTTCATTTTGCGGCTGTCCCAGTCAATTCAACTCTCAGTATTTCCACTTCTTCAAAAAGAGCTTTTATTGATAATATTCAATTAATCTGCAATAATTTTGTTGGCGCACACACCGATTTTTATCGGTCGAAACAATCAGGTTCTTGGAGTAATCCCAATACTTGGGAATCTTCTCCAACAGGTTTGGAAGGAACATTTCAACCTTCATTTTTATATCCGAATGCTCTTGCATCCAAGGTTTTCATTTTGTCCGATCATCATATAGAAGTGAATTCTCCTCAAATTGAATTGACCAATCTGGAGATATTTGGAACATTGGAAATATCAGGAAATACAACCTATTCCGTTTTGGGCGATGAGGAAATTGAAGTTCGAGTCAAAAACGGAGGGAATTTTCTCGTCAACACCAATGGAACATCTCCTAATTTTCAATCCAAAGGATTAATTGAAACAGGTGGAAAATTAATTGCTGGACCCGAAATGGGCGGTGGAACCGCCTTCGGCAATCGGTACATTGGCGTGAATACAGGCTTTTTTAGTTTCGAACATCACAGCATTGTCGAATGGGACAATCCTTATACCGTTTTAGGTTCAACCACCACGATTGATCGAGATTTCTTTCGAAGAACCGATGAAGAAGCTTTGCCCATTTTCCGAATTCTCACAACTCCTAAGTATTCTTTTGGTTCAGATGAGAACAATGTTTTGAATTGTATCTTAGACGTAGCCGAAGGTGCTGAATTTGGTTTTGGGTTTTCAGGAGAAAAAACCATTCTAGGAGGAATTCAAGGAAATGGATTGGTTTTCCAAGAATTTGATTCGGGCAATTTGTATTTGGGAAATGCCCTTCATGAGCCTTATTTAGATGGATCCATCCAAATCAGCATCCAAAACAACAAATTCAAAATCCCCAATGGTTTAACTGTGAAAGAAGATGCCGAAGTTCAACTCTTCACCAATCAAAATCAACAGAATGATATCATCCACCGAATGCATGGTGACATTCAGATTTATGGTTCTTTGGATATCCACAATCTGCGCATCGAAAACACAACTTCAGGCGGAATATTTGTGCACGACAAAGGCGAAATAAGAACTCGCCATACGGGAGGATTATTTGGTGCTGGTTCTGCCATTGTTCAATATGATTTAGGAAAATTAAACCTTTTAGAAGGCTCAAAAGTAGATTATTATGCAGATGAATCTCAATTGATCAGTTCCCTTCTCGATTATTACCACATACAATTCTCTGGAAACGGAGAAAAAATTCCCCAAAATATAATCAGAGTCCATACACAAGGTTCTGTAGAAATTTCAGATCAGGCCGTTGCAAATTTCGCACAGCATAATTTGGGTTTAACTTCTGCAAATAATACTCAATTTATTATGAATGGCGGTCGATTAATCCTTGGAACAGGAGGTGTTCAGCCTCGCATGGATGGAACCTATGAATTAAATGATGGTGTAATTGAATTTACCGGAAATTCAGCCATTCAAATTCGTGTTGGCGCTGTATCCAACCCTAAACTTTATCGAAATATTGAAATTTCGGGATCCAATGTCAAAGCAGGAACTACCAATTTTACTGGGTTAAGCTTTCTTGAAGCTGGAAAATTTTCAGTCCTTTCCAATGGAATTTTTAAAGTTCCCAATCCTTCTGGATTTATTGACAGTTCCACCTCTGCCATCAAGAATGCTGAAGTTTTAGCAGAATTGATTTTGGATCATGATTCGACAATTGAATACAATTTAAATGAAGAGGAAATTCAAATCATTTCAGTTTTGGAAAACGGATACGGAAATTTGAAACTTACAGGAATTAGCACCAAAATTCAGAATGGAAAAGACCTAATCGTTCAGAACAAAACCCAAGTTAATGATGGAAATTTGATCATTCCAACATCAACCGATGAAGAATTGCCCTATGTTCTATTTGCGCTCAATGGTTTGGAAAACTTAGGTGGAACCATTGTTTTTGAAAACAATGCTTTGTTGATGCAAAATCCTGGCGTGAATAATCTGGGGAATATCCAACTCAAGCGAAACGCAATTGTTCCCGACATCCAATACAACTTTTGGAGTTCACCAGTACGAGAACAAGTTTTGTATGATTTGTATCCAGACATTCCGCTCAATCGGGTAATGGTTTATAATACATTGACCGATTTTTATACCATTTTACCAACTTCCACCAATCCCATATCAGAATTTGGGAAAGGCTATTCCATCAAAGGATCGACTTCCATGCAACCAGAAGTCACAGCAACTTTTGTCGGTATTCCTCAAAATGAATCCTTGACAGAATCCGAAAATCAAGTTCAGCTCTCAAACCTTGGAGCGCGTTTTAATTTGGTTGGCAATCCGTTTCCATCCAATTTGGATTTGGTTCTTGTGTATCAAGCCAATTCAGCTCAATTCAATCAAGATGCTGAAGATTCTCCACATTATTTGTTTTGGGACAATACCGATAATGATGATTTGATTCAGCAAGGTCCTGACTATGTCAATCAGAATTTTGCATTGTATCATCCGCTTGCACAAATTGGAATTTCTGCACCGAGATTTGGATCTTCAGGAAAAAGACCCAATGGAATTATAAAACCAGGACAAGGTTTTTTAATGCGGGCAAGTCCTACTGCTACTCACATCCAGCTTACAAACGAGATGAGAACCACAGAAATTGAACGCGGTAATCAGTTTGCGGAATATTTCCGAGGAATGAACTCTGAACCCAATCAATTTCATTTGGAATTTCAATCACCAACTGATAATCATATTGAAATTGCCATTGCCTATTCTCAAGATGCTGAAGATAAATTTGATCTTTACGATGCCAAAACTCTTAACGATAACGCTTCTGAAAACTTTTATTCGATAAGCTCAGATTCTATAGTATTGGTGATTCAAAGTAAGAAATTGCCTTTTCATAAAACTGACGAAATTCAACTTGGTTACAAAATAAGTGAATCGGGAAATTGTCAAATTTCACTTAAAGATCCTTTGGGAATTTTTCAATCCATCCCCATTTATATTTGGGATTCAGAATGGAAGATTTCGCATAATCTTCAACATTCTTCTTATCAATTTTCCTGTTCTGAAGGTAGTTCTGACAATCGTTTTCAGCTACATTTTCGTAAGAAAACTAATTTCCCTAGTGCATCAGATCTCATAGCAAAATCTGAAATTATCTCACCTATAATTCAATTTCAACATGACAAATAACCGAAGATATGAAAGCAATTGGGTCAGTTTTACTAGTTTGTTCGGTCTTTTGTTCCGCTCAATTTTTTGAAGAATATTCAGACGAATCGACATCCTTTTTTGAATCGACAAATGATATTGAGTTTTTTCAAGAAATGGAATTGGGATTCTACGAAGAACCCGATTTTGGTACAGATCAAGGTCAACCAGGTGATCCAAATGGAGTGCCCATCAATCAGATCCATATCCTTTTGGTCCTAAGCGGAATGATTATTTATGGCCTCAATTCGAAGTATTTAAAAAACTTCTTTTAAATCAATCCCACCAAAATTAGCCGAACTCATCATCAAGAAAACTTTCCCCGATTTATCCATTGAATCCAAATGATTTTTCAAATCAGAAGAAGATGTGAAAACTTGGATTGTTTCATCTCCAAAGGCATTTCGGATATCTTCAGGCGAAATAGGAGCCATACGTTTGATCGCTAAAGCTTCGGGATTATAATACACGATTTTCTCATCTGCTTTGGACAAAGCACCCTTATATTCTCCTAAAAATTCAGGATTCAAACTACTATAGGTGTGCAATTCCAAACAAGCAACCAATTGTTTTTGATCAAATTGTTCTTTGACAGCATTGGTAGTAGAAATTACCTTACTTGGTGCATGCGCAAAATCCTTGTACGCAACATATTCCGCCGTTCGATTGACCAATTCCAATCGTTTGGAAGCTCCTTTAAAACTTTGAATCGCTTCATAGAAATCCTCGTCCATCACACCCAACTGATTGCAAATTAACCTTGCTCCTTCTAAATTGCTTAAATTATGTTTCCCAAATACTTCCAAAGGAATCGGACCTTCTTCGGTTTGTAAATAGCTAATTCCATCTTCAATCGTGAAATCTGGAGTCGAATAAGGAAATTTCTTCAGTGGTTTTTCGGTTTTCTCCACCAATTTGACCACTTCTGGATCATCTTGATTGTATATCAAAGCGCCTCCAGGCGTGATGCTATCGATGAATAATTCAAACTGATGAACATAATTCTCAAAGGTTGGGAAAACGTTGATATGATCCCAAGCAATTCCGCTGATTAAGGCAATATTCGGCTGATACAACAAAATTTTCGGACGTCTATCTAGTGTGGAGGATAAATATTCGTCACCTTCCATGACCATAAAATCATTTTCTTCGGTCAATTTCACCATGACGTCAAATCCGTCCAATTGTGCGCCTACCATATAATCAACTTCCTTTTCATGATAATGTAAAACATGTAAAATCATGGAAGTAATAGAAGTTTTCCCGTGTGAACCCGCAATGACTACACGTGTTTTATCTTTGGATTGTTCGTAAAGGTATTCTGGATACGAATAAATTTTTAAGCCCAATTCCTGCGCTCGTAACATTTCAGGGTTGTCAGCATGTGCATGCATTCCCAAAATAACAGCATCCAAATCAGATGTAATTTTCTCTGGAAACCATCCCATCTGCTCTGGTAACAATCCTCTTTGTTGAAGTCGAGTCGATGAAGGTTCAAAAATAGCATCGTCAGAACCGCTAACCTGATATCCTTTTTCATGTAAAGCTATGGCTAAATTATGCATAGCACTCCCTCCTATCGCAATAAAATGAACTTTTTTCATGTCCTCGAATTAGGGGATAAATATAATTCGAAGTTCTATTAAAAGAAAAAATTCCTAGGAGAATTCTTGGAAAAATTTACCTCGAAAAAATCAAAATATTAAAAAATAAACCAAGAACAACCTTGATCCAAAACTAGGAACTTATTTAGCTAAAGAAATCTTGAGGTTGACGATCTTGCAAAATCTCCTCAATGGGTTTGACACGTAAAAATTCGGGTGATTGCTCAATAGCATCCATAATTTTTTTCATGATGGCGTCATTGTCTTCGTTTTCGTAATCAAAAACCAAAGGTTCTTTGAATTTCATGGTAGCTTTCACGCCCATTTTTTTCAATTTCAACCCTTTTTTATCAAACGCACGACGGAATCCATCGATCACAACCGGAACGACAATTGGTTTGGTTTTCTTCACCAACAAAGCTGTCCCTCTTCTACCTGGTGCAAAAGCCGTGGTAGTTCCTTGTGGAAATGTAACCACCCAACCATTTTGCAAGGCTTTTTCAATATTGGAAATTTCCGAAATATCAACTTTTCGATTGATATTTTTCCCTGCCTCTCTCCAAGTTCGCTTCACCATGATAGCACCCGTATAGGCAAATAATTTCGTTAAAAAATTATTTTTCATGGTTTCTTCGGCTGCAATGTAGTAGAAATCTGTTTTCGGATTTAACAAATAAACCGGATTTTTAATGGTGTCAATGAACCCATTTTTCACACTACAAAAAACGTGATACATTGCAAATACGTCTGCAAAATAGGTTTGGTGATTGGAAACAAACAACACATTGGTATTGGGTAAATTCACCAAATGTTCCGTACCCGAAACTTTTAATTTGTTATACCCATTGTATCGATTATAGGTGAAACCTCCAAAAAGAAAAATCAATGATCTTTTGAGAAAATACAGATGTCCAAAAGCATCTCTGTATACATTTTTCTTAACCGCTTTTTGCTTTGCCATTTTTAATTTTACCCTTAATTGGAACTTGCAAAGTTACAGTTTTTCTATTAATGTTCCGAATTCGCTTAAGATCATTGCTGTTGCTCCCCATATGAATTCATTCTCACCCAACTCATACGCAGGAATATCGACGATATTTCCAGAAAAATCTCGCTCAAATGTCATAGGACTTGCTGCCATAAAAGCTTCCAAGTTAATCGGAACAATTTCAGCAACTTCCATTTCATCGGGCATGAATTCAGGAGATCCATGATGAATGGCAATGTACGGATAAACCAAAAAATTGCTCGGTGGAATGTACAATTCGGTCAATTGAGCAATAATTTCCAAATTATCTTCATCTACCCCCAATTCTTCAACCGTTTCGCGCAAGGCAGTATACGCCAAATCGATGTCCTCTGGCTCAAAAGAACCGCCTGGAAGCGAATATTGATTGGAATGAACACCTTCATAAGTATGGCGCAAAATCACAGGAAATTCTATGTCACCTTCATCATTTTCATACAAAACGATCAATACAGCGGCAATTCGAGGATTGGTCTTTTTCACTTCCTCCAAATCATAGGCTTGTCGATAAGGTGGCGAAAGCCTCAATTGAGCTTCCAATCCAGGCAATTCTCTGTCAAAATTTTCTAGCTTTTCTCGTAATTCCTCTAAGTACAATTTGGTAAATTTTCTTCAAATTTAACCATCTTACAACCAAAACTCCAATTTATCTTCTAAAGATTTGGGCAAATCTCGTTGGAAAAAAACTCAGAAAATTAAAATTCAATTCTAGCCAACGAGACCGGGCTATCCGTTCTATCTTTTTTGGATCAGGTTCCATTTCATTCACCTTCCCAAAAAAAGGATGCCACTGCTATCCCTTTTGCATTTAAAATCCTTACAATGCTATTGGTTTTGTGTATAGTAGTTAAAATCCTTCATCACAATATTGATAAACTCATAATCAGATAGATTGGATTCTATTTCCATTACTTCTTCCAATTTCCTTCTAAGTTTTTTAACCGTGACGAAATCCTTTCTTTTGGTAGCAGCAACAAAGGTATCTTTTATAATTCGCGCATCATTGTCAGACAATCGGATCACTTGCGGATAAGTTGGCACATAATCTTCTTTTAAATCTTCCAAAATGGTGATGTTGATGGAATGTTTTTCTTTCAGTTTTAAAACAGTTGTTCCCGCCACTATATCGCCCAAACGTTGCGAATTTTTCGTTTTTGAAATAAAAAATACCGCAACGATACCAGATACAGTCAAAAACATGGCAGAAATTCCAGCGCCAATTTCTTGCCCAAAAATGGGAATGAGAAAAAGAATCAAAAAGGAACCAGTCCAGAAATCAATGAATCGGAAAATCCATCTCGTGAAATACTCAGGAAAACCAGCTTTATATCCATCCAATTTCACAACTCTAATTCGGCAAATCATTTTCCCAAACGTTTGCCCTCTGAAAAGCATTTCGGTCCAAAGCGAATAAAAAAGAGCGGGAAAGAGTAAGATGATGTACAAAAACTCGATAAAAACGTTGATATCATATCGGGTTTGATCATCTGTATGGAGAATACTTGAGGTCATTCCCAGAATATTGACAAAAAAATATGTCATCGCAATTATGTAGACATAAATAAAAAACAAGTCGAGTAAAAACGCCAAAATACGCCATCCAATCCCTGCATGTGGGATGTTGACATTTACATTGAGCGGAGTTTTGATCGAAACAAATTGCATAAAAGGTTTAAACTGTTCACAAAGATTAAGAAAGAATTTTTAAAACCATGAATTTATCCACGCAAATTTTATACTTTCGAAATCAAGAAAACAAAAACCTAATATTATTGCTTTGAGAGAAGCTGCTTTTATTAAACAAAACAAGGAAAGGTGGTTAGAATTTGAAAAATTATTGTACAATTCTTCTAACAACAAACCTGAACGCTTGGCTGAGTTATTTATCCAAATCAACAATGATTTGGCGTATGCGCAAACCTATTACCCAAAAAGCAATGTCATAAAATATCTCAATGCAATAGCCGCTACTGCTTATCATAAAATCTACGGAAAATCAAAATCGGGCAATGGCTTCAAAAGTTTTTGGTCCTATGAAGTTCCCATGATTATGTTCCTTTACCGCAAATATTTCTATTTTTCTTTTGCTGTGTTTTTTCTGATGGTCATCATAGGAGTTTTTTCTTCCATTTATGAACCCGAATTCGTACGATCTTTTTTGGGTGATGACTATGTAAACATGACCGAAGACAATATTGCCAATGGCGATCCATTGGCAGTTTACAACAATGCAACGAGTTTTGGAGATTTCAATAGCTTTTTCATGATTGCTTTGAACAATCTTCGAGTTGGAATGATGGCTTTCATTTATGGAATTTTTGGAGGAATTGGATCCTTGTATTTTATGTTGGTCAATGGCATTATGGTGGGAAGTTTCCAATATATGTTCTTTGAAAAAGGGCACTTTTTTTTATCGCTTCGTACGATTTGGATGCATGGCGCCATGGAAATTTTTGCGATGTGTATTGAAATTGGTGCAGGCGTATTAATGGGAACTAGCTATTTATTTCCAGGTATTTTAACCCGAAGACAAGCTTTTTTCCAAAAAGGAAAAGCGGCTTTGAAAATTGTGATCAGTACGATTCCTTTTACAATCTCTGCTGCTTTAATTGAAGGATATTTAACCCAATATGCCAACGAAATGCCCATTCCAATTGCTGCAATAATTGTTTTGGGAACTTTTGGATTTATTTTTTGGTACTATTTAATTTATCCGCATTTTGTTTTCAAACGAAACCATTTTGATTATCATCATCTATTAAAAGAAGTCGGAAATGAGAAAGTGTAACTATCTGACATACTTCTTCTTTTGTTTATCAATTTTGGTGTTTTCACAAAATCCACCAGCGATTGAATCAATTTCCATTGAAAACGATGAGGATGAAACAATCGAATATTACGAAACCGATGACTATAATGATGACTATGATGAAGTTTCAGAAAATACCATCATCACAACTCCCTCAAGAGAGGAAAGAGGAGCCATATTTTATGAACAACGAAACTTAGATTCGAAATTTAAAAACGATTACAAAGGCAAAAAATATGACTACGATCGTGTGGTCAAACAAAAAGAAAAAGTCTTTAATCCGCCTTCTTTCAATTTTCCAACAGGGATTTTTAAGTTCTTGATGTATTTCATTCTTTCCGTTATTGTTTTGTTGGTCGTGTATTATATTCTCAAAAACGCAGGCGGATTTCGATTTGGAAATGAAAAAAATCGGATTAAAATTAATAATTCCGATGAAGAACAATTGGAAAATGAAGAGGAAATTTCCCATCATAATTTTGAACAATTGATTCAAAAAGCGAAAAACAATCAGGAATATCGCAAAGCCATCCGTTATTATTATTTATGGGTTTTACAAAAATTGGCAGACAAACGATTGATTCAATACAATAAAGAGAAAACTGATTATGATTATTTAGTCGAATTGGGACAAAATCCAATTCGAGAAGATTATTCTCAAACCACCTATTTGTATGATTATGTGTGGTATGGAAATTTCGAACTGAATGAAAGGCAATTTGGACTTGCCGAACGTATTTTTCAACGAACCATTCAAAAAATAGCATGAGAAATTGGTTCTATTACATAGGAATTTTGATTTCACTTCTGTCCACCAGTTGTGTCGATGATCCCGTTAATTGGACGCCTACCTATGATTCCACACACACCATACCGTATGGTACGGAAGTTTTGAGAAAGGAATTACCCAAAATATTTCCAGATTCCAAAATTCAAAACATCGGCGTAAACACCCATGAATTTTTCGATGAAACCGATGCTTACTACTCTTATGCGCATTATATGTACATCAATGAAATCGACATACATACGATAAGTACATGGAGTTTAATTTCTAATTTTGTTTATGAAGGAGGTTCTGCATTTATTGCAATCGGTCAAGGCAATACGGTACTTTTAAATGATTTAGGGATAAGTATCGATTCTTTTACAAAAGTTAAGGATGAACAGGCTATTTCATTAAGCCTACAAGCAGGAACTACCGAAAAATCTTTTGTGGCCGAAAAGGTTTTCAATACTGAGTACATTTCGAATTATAATCCCGAAACAACAGATATTCTGGGCTATCTGACTTATAATGGTCAAAAGGAACCCAATCTGGTCAAGGTCTATCATGGGAATGGATACTTTTTAATCAGCACCACTCCTAGCCTTTTTACCAATTATCATGTTTTGCGTAAAAATCACAACCAATATGTCCTCAACACCTTTTCTTTTTTGGAAGATGCCGATATATATTGGGACAATCACCGAATGAACCAACGAAGAGCAGGCGAGAAAAATGATGGTGGATTTTTCAATGGTTTAAGTTTCATTATGAAACATGAATCGCTTAGATGGGCGTTTTTCTTGCTTCTTTTATTGGGAATTCTTTATTTAGCTTTCAATTCAAAAAGAAGACAAAGAGCAGTTCCAATCATTTTGCCCTATTCAAATTATACACTTGAATTTGCCAAAACACTTTCAGAATTGTATCGTGGCAACCCCGACCATACGGCAATGGTTCGATACAAAATCAATTATTTTTTAGAACAAATTAGACAGAAATATCATATTACCTCAAAAGATACAGAAAAAGATTATGCTGAACTATTGAGTTTAAAATCAGGTGTTGACATCTACACCTGCCAAATAATTGTCACAACAATAGAATTATTTAAAGCGAAATCCTATTTAGACCGAGAAGATTTCGTTAGAATACAATCGCTTATCCAATTATTTAATCAAAAATCCCAAGCATATGCAAGATCCAACACAAGATCCTAATTCTTCCTATATGCCGCAAAGCAATGCGCAACCCAATGAAGAAACACAATCAACAGAATCTAATTTGGAATTTCAAAATCGAATTGATTTATCCAAAATACGTAATGGTGTTTTGGAAATTCGTCAACAACTAGGCAAAGTCATCATAGGGCAAGAAGATTTCATTGAATTATTGATTGTCAGCATCTTCTCCAATGGCCATGCTTTGATTGAAGGTGTGCCGGGAGTTGCGAAAACCATCACCGCAAAATTGCTGGCCAAAACCATGGATGTTGGATTTAGTCGAATTCAATTCACACCCGATTTAATGCCGTCAGATATTTTGGGAACTTCGGTATTTGATATGAAATCCAACGATTTCACATTCAAAAAAGGACCTGTTTTTTCCAATATTATCTTAATTGATGAAATCAATCGTGCACCAGCTAAAACTCAAGCGGCTTTGTTTGAGGTAATGGCGGAACGTCAAATCACCATGGATGGAACCCAATACGAAATGGATTTGCCATTTTTGGTGTTTGCCACTCAAAATCCCGTTGAGCAAGAAGGGACCTACCGATTACCCGAAGCACAATTGGATCGATTTTTATTCAAAATAGAAGTTGGCTATCCTTCTTTGGAAGATGAAGTGAAAATCATAGATGGAAATAATTCGCGTAAAAATCAAGATCCGTCGGATTTGATTCAACCGATCTTCAAAGCAAACGAAATCGCAGAATTTCAAGAAATCATACAAGGTGTTTTGGTAGAGAATAAACTCGTCCATTACATTGCACAGATCGTACATGCCACTCGAAATAATCCATTTCTATTTTTAGGAGCATCTCCGCGAGCTTCGATTTCCATTTTGAATGCAGCCAAAGCCTTGGCGGCTATTCGAGGAAGAGATTTCGTGATACCAGAAGACATCAAATTTGTCGCGATTCCAGCCTTGAAACATAGAATTGTGGTTTCACCAGAAAAGGAAATGGAAGGAACAACTGCAGACCAAATCATTCAGCAAATCATTGAACGAATTGAAATTCCTCGCTAATGAATTTTTGGAAGCAAATATTTTTGAATAAACCCTTTTTCTATGCTTTTGCAGTCGTCATATTTGGCTTCTGTCTAGGTTTCTATTTCCCCCTATTTTTAGACTTATCCAAATTGCTTCTATTCGCAGTGTTTTTGGTTTTCCTTGTTGACTATATTTTACTTTTTTCCCATCGAATTGGAGTTAGTGGACAACGAATGGTTCAAGATAAACTATCCAATTCCGACAAAAATAAAGTTCGCATTCAATTCAAAAATCATTTCCCTTTTCGAATCAAATATGAAATACTGGATGAAATTCCTATCCAATTTCAAGAATTTGATTTTAAGATAAAAGGTGTGCTTTCAGCGAAATCACAAAAGGAACATGATTATACCTTGACTCCGCACGAAAGAGGTGTCTATGAATTTGGAACAACTCAAATTTTTGTGAGTTCACCCATTCAATTTCTTCAACGAAAAATAACACTTGAAACCCAAAAAACCATCAAAGTATATCCATCATTTTTACGTTTGAATCATTTTAGTTTGAAAAATTTCAAAGCGCATATCAATGAAATAGGTCAAAAGAAAATTAGACGAATCGGACATAGTATGGAATTTGAGCAAATCAAAAACTATGTTATGGGCGATGACATCCGAACCTTAAATTGGAAAGCAACAGCTAAACATCAGAAATTGATGGTTAATCAATACGTCGATGAAAAATCACAACAAGTTTATTGTGTTATTGACAAGGGACGAATTATGAAAATGCCCTTTCATGAAATGACGCTTTTGGATCACGCCATCAACTCTTCACTTATATTTAGCAATATCGTCTTACAAAATCAAGATAGAGCAGGTATTTTTAGTTTTTCCAATCGCATAGAAAACTTCGTCAAGGCAGAAAGAAGAACCAATCAATTGCAAAAAATATCGGAATCCCTTTATGCTCTTCAAAGTAATTTTATGGAAAGTGATTTTGGTAAATTATACAATTCCATCAAACATAAAATCACCCAAAGAAGTCTCCTATTGTTGTACACCAATTTTGAAAGCATGGATTCTCTCCATCGCCAATTACCCTATTTGTTAGGTATCAATAAAAATCATTTATTGGTGGTAGTATTTTTCCGAAATACGGAGTTGGAAGATTTCTTACATAAGCCAACGCAACAACAGGATGAATATGAAGAAGCATTGGTTGAGAAGTTTATTTATGAGAAACAGCAAATTGTATTGGAATTAACCAAATATGGAATACAAACCATTTTAAGCAAACCCGAAGATTTAACGGTAAATTCTATAAACAAATACCTCGAGATAAAATCCCGAGGCATGATTTAAATTCTTTGATTAAAGGATTATAATTCCACGAATTCGGAAATATGAGAACCTCTTTTAATTAGTTTATTGTCTTTGTCCAATAAGAAAATGGTAGGTGTAGAAGTAACGCCAAACTCAGCAACTCCCGTTGTATCCCATTGCAATAATTCGGTATAATTCAGCCATTCAAAATCTTTGGTAGCTGATTCAAATGCTGCTTTGTCGATATCTAAGGAAATACTTAATATCTCACCTCCTTCTTGTTTAAAGTTGCGATAATATTCTTTTACAAATGGCATTTCATCATTACATGCTGGACACCATGAAGCCCAAAAGATGACCAATTTTTTGTCGGCTTTGATGTCATGCAACGATTTAATTCCTTTTATTGGAGTTTTGAAAACCAAATTTGGAACGACTTTACCAGGAGCAACATTGTTATGTGCATTCAAAGAGGTTTTCAATTCATCTGTAATTTCACAAGTTAATGCAGAAGCTTTAGAATAATACTTTTCCAACAATCCAGAAAACTGCTCCGCAGGTAAAACCAAAAAGATAGATGATAGAATGTTTTGTCCACGAGATGTCTCCAAATCAGTTTTTTCTAATAGAAGATCAATTTCCTTTTCCAAAGTCGTATTAATCTCTTGCTGACTTTGAGCACCTACAATAGAATTACGCAAATAATCCAAAACCAATTTGGACATAAAGCCGCTTCCTTCCAAATAATCATTGTCATTAACAAAACGAGTCAAAATTTTGTGCATATGCATTTGTGCAGCAGGTTTCCCTTCTGGTTGAGTATTGGACAAATCGCTCAATTCTACAAAATATTTCAACAATGGTAAATCAGTACTAGGGTTTAAAGTTTTGATTCTCTCTTCTTCCTTTACAACTGCTTTGTAAAATTCATCATCAGTTTTATAAACCTGTTTTACCATCGGAAAAACACTGTTTTTAATATCATTGAAAGCTTGAAAGTTCTGATAATTTTGAAACCCTTTGGCATTTTTTCCTTCTTTGAACTCCAAATTGGTGATACCATTTGAACTCAATTCAGAAGAAAATTGAACATTTTCATTGTCCGTTAAAATATCAACCAATGCGTTATTTGCAGGTAATGTTAAACGAACAATTCCACTAAATTTCTCTGGAATACTAACTTGAAATTTACCGGCTTTATCTGTCGTAATTTTGTTGATAAGCTTATCAGATGATCCTTTAAACAAACGGACCATCACTGCTTGTTCGTTATAATTCTTGATTTCTCCTGTTATTTTAAACTGAGAGAAAACAAGACTTGAGAAGGTTAAACCTATGGTAAGAAAAAAATATTTCATGAATTTCTAAATTTTTATCAAATATAAAAAAAACCCTTCCGAAAGAAAGGGTTTAGATTGTATGATCGTTAAAACTATTTAGTTTTTAACTAATTTTCTTTGATTCCAGAAATAATATGCACCAATCAAGGCAAATGCCAAAACCAAGATGATTAAATATTGATCGATTGGCGTATCTTGAGCTCCAGGTGTTCCAGAATCTTCACCATAATCTGGTGGAGGTGG
Organism: Moheibacter stercoris; assembly: GCF_040545805.1. Classification (NCBI taxonomy): domain Bacteria; kingdom Pseudomonadati; phylum Bacteroidota; class Flavobacteriia; order Flavobacteriales; family Weeksellaceae; genus Moheibacter; species Moheibacter stercoris. The sequence goes on along the minus strand of NZ_JBEPMO010000007.1, from coordinate 105,887 downwards.
AACTTGGGCAAAAATACTAAGTACAGGTACTACAAGTAGTAATATGGATAATAATCTCGTTTTCATCAAATTTATGTTTAGGAATTGGTTATATTATTTAACAATTTTTTGGGTATAAACATCACCAGTATTAGATTCAATCTTCACGACATAAATTCCATTGGTTGGCAATTTAATTTCAAAGTCAGCATCAGTTTTGACATTGAAATACTCCATAATTTTTCTACCTGACAAATCGTACACTTTCAATGTATTTGCTAATGACCATTCTGGGTTGAAACGTACTTTATGAGTAGCCTTATCTTTGTAAATAATAGTTGATTCTGCAATTAATTCCTCTGCAATAAGCTCTTTATCAGCAGTTGGAACAGCATTCCAATAAACTTGATATCTGTTTGTCAAATTCTCTCCAGAAGCTTGGATGTTATATGAGAAATCTGTTGTGATAGGTAATAAAACATCTTCTACACTATCATGGAAAAAGAATGAATTTCCATCTTGGTAGTTAAAATCTGATTCCGTCAATTTTGAAAAGATATCATGGAAATACAAGTTTGCTTTTACTACATATGTTTCATTATCTCCAGCTTTTCTATTAAAGAAGAATGGAATTGGCTTGTTGGTATAATTCAATGCGATTGTGTTGATATGCATCTTTCTATCAGAAGCGTCAACCAACGTACCATTTGCTCTTTCTTGAGCTAAATAGAAACCAGTTCTCTCTGCGAAATCACTGTATTCAGATTCTAATTTATTTGGAACTCCATTTTTTGCCATATTTGTTGCAACCACGAAAGCTTTATTTCCAGTAAACTCATCAGCCTGATTGTACAACATTAACTCAGCTTGATAAAAGTATTTTTTAGTAGAGAATGAAGCAGCCATTGAATTGTTGTTATGAACTCTATCTTCAGCTACATCTCCTTCTGCTGTTTCCATAGCGTTATCATCTTCTAATCTTGGTGCAACTGGTGCAGGATTAACTACTACTCCAGGAGCCATTGCAAAAGTCTTCAATTTATCACTGAAATTGATTACACGTGCATCACCAGATGCTGCATCATCCAAAATAATGATAAATGGTTCGAAAGGCTTAACGATTAACGCATCTGCGCTTCCTGACCACATATGATTTGTGTTGTCATATTTCGCAATAAACATATTGGATTCAGAAGTAATATTTCCACTCAATGGAGTCCATACAACTTTACTCAATTTAGCTACACCAGCTAAGTTTGTAATATGGTTTCCATCATCATATCCATCTGCTCTTCCAATAAACGCCAAATTTAAATTAGACGTATATGGGTTTCCAAACTGATAATGGTATTTACCGTAGTTAACGTCTGCGGTTCCATTTTGACGAATTTTATCATCAATATAAGTTCTATAACGCTCGTTGTGGCTATTTTTCAATTCTTTCCAATCATTCCAGTTTCCTGTAGGATATACAGAAGTTTGAAAAGTTCTAGAAAATGAACCATTAGTAGGGGTACCTGGATATAATAATTTATTGCTAGAAGTATCTTCCATTAACGTTCTGATACCACCGCTATAATATTTCAAATTCAAAATAACGTAATCACCAGGTGACATAGGGGAAGTAGATACAAGATGATCAAATTCTGGTTTATCTGTATTATCCCACGTCATCATAGAAGAATAATATCTTGATGATTGAACATAATTTGTTCCGAACAAAGCATTCATTGCATCATTTGCCGTTGCAAAACTATACGGAATAGAAAACTGTCCCCAATCAAAAGAGGCAGGAGAGATTTTTCCTTTTTCCATAGCCAAATGATTGGCTGTAGATGCTTCATTGATGATAACTTGTCCGTAATTTTTTTCGGCAGTCCAAGTGCTAATGAAATTTTTACCAGTTGCATCACCTGCATTAGCGAAATTTCCATTTACTTTAATGTTTCCAGCATTTTCTACCACTTTCACTGCTGTTACCGCATTGTTAAGTGTAAGGTTTCCACCAAAATAAACTAAGGTGTTGGGATTAACTTTAACCTTTTGGTTTCCAGTTACATAAGCGTCTTGAGCAATGGTAGTTGAAGATAACACCCCAATGCACAATGATAAAAATAAGTAGCTATTTTTCATTTACGATATATTTTAGGTTGGGTTTTACTAAAATTTTTCACGAATTTGCTACAAAGCGAAATTCGGTACAAATATAATATAATTTTCTAGTATCTAACAAGTTTGTTGAAAAATCTACGGATTGATTTTATCAACAACTTTATCAAAACTATTCTGATTAATCATTTCAGGAGTAACGGATAAGTCTTTGGGTAATTCATCAATTCTGTACATCAAATCCGTAAAAATCTCCTCCGTAACCGATCTTAATCCTCTTGCTCCCAAACCAAGTTCATCTGCCTTTTTCACAATTAAATCCAATGCTTCATCGGTCACATGAAGATTCACCCCATCCAATTCAAACAATTTCTCATATTGTTTGATCAAAGCATTTTTTGGCTCTGTCAAAATTCTCTTCATTGCAACATCATCAAGAGGCGTTAAATTGGCAATAACAGGCAAACGTCCGATCAACTCTGGAATCAATCCAAACGCTTTTAAATCCATTGCATTTACCTCTTTCAACAAATCTTGCGAATCTTTTGGAGCATCTTCATTTTTGAAACCAATAACATGGGTATTCATACGATTGGCAATATGTCTTTCGATTCCAGAAAATGCACCACCTGCAATGAACAATATATCTTTGGTATTGACTTCCACGAATTTTTGATCAGGATGTTTTCTTCCGCCTTTTGGTGGAACATTCACAATTGTTCCTTCCAAAATTTTCAACATCGCTTGCTGAACTCCTTCTCCCGATACGTCTCGTGTAATGGATGGATTATCGCTTTTTCGTGCAATTTTATCGATTTCATCAATGAAAACAATTCCTTTTTCGGCTAATGAAACATCATAGTTCGCATCTTGAAGCAATCTGGTCAAAATACTCTCAACATCCTCTCCGACATATCCTGCTTCGGTCAACACCGTAGCATCCACAATCGCAAAAGGAACATTCAACATACGAGCAATAGATTTCGCCAACAAAGTTTTCCCACTTCCGGTTTCTCCAACCAAAACAACATTGGATTTGTCAATTTCTACTTCGTCTTCTTCTCTGGTCGGATTCAATATTCTTTTGTAGTGATTGAATACTGCTACCGACATGATTTTTTTTGCGTGATCTTGTCCTATAATGTATTCATCCAAAAAAGATTTTATCTCTTTCGGTGACTTTAACGGCAATGGATTCACTAAATTTTGATTTTTCTTGAAAGAAATTTCTTCCTGAACAATCCCATATGCTTGTGAAATACATTGGTCACAAATATGCCCATCAATCCCTGCCACAAGCAGATTAACTTCACTTTTTCCTCTACCACAAAATGAACATTTATTTTCTTCCAATTTTTTCAATTTTTTGAGTTTGCAAATCTACGAAATTTCAACTATTTGGTAGAAAAGAATTTGTTAAGCATTCCAGCAGGAAGAATTTTCCTCCATTCTTCATCGGTCAATAAAAAACCATAAAGAAGTATAACAATCAATTCAAATTTCCACAATTCAAACTGAACCATCATCGTAAAGTGAATAATGATAGATAAACCGATAGCTAAAAATCTTGTTTTCTTCCAAATGACCAAGGGTACAAATGTCAATTGCTGTACAATGACAAAATAGCCAAGGTATTTTGAAATAAATGCATGGGATAATATTGGTTTAAAAATACTGGTTTCAAATCCTGCGTATTGAGAAAAACTATAAAACAAGGCTCTTCCACCCTGCCAATCTCCATCCATCATTTTGAAATAGGCATTGTTCATATATACCAAAAATAAATGCAGTATGATGGACCAAATTCCCAATTTGGAAATTACCCCTTGGTAATTGGATTTTTGAACCGATAGATATTGAAAGGAATTAACCAAAACGAAGTAAAGCAAGCTAAACTTTAAAATGGTATCTCCCCAAGTTAAAAGCGGCATTGTCATTTCTACCCAATACCAATAAAATAGAAATACCAAAAAGGAAATGATCGTTCGTCCTATTCCCAAAATGAAGAGTAATAGAATCAATCCATATACTCCAGAAAAGATTTTCCAATTTTCTGATAAAACAGATACAGTTCCTGAATTTGGAATGAAATTGTTATAGGTTGAATCAAATAAAAAGCTGCCTGAAGGAAGTGTGAAAATCAAATCTGTTAATAGCAATAATCCGATTAACACACGAAAGATCGCTGGATAAATTGTTCGATTAGCAACCCAGAACTCTTTCATTGGTTAAAGTTTAAGTGGGTTTTGAAAAAAACTCCTTTTCCAATTTCGTAGGTAAAATCATTTTTGAAATCGGGTTGGAAATTTAAAATCATCGGATCTCTTTTAACAGAAATCGAAACGCTATCAGATTTAAAATTTGAATTTTCTGCAAGATATAATTTCGCAAAATTCTGTAAATTCTTTTCAATTCGTTGAATTTTTGGCTGATTTAGCAAATGTTCATTTAAATCCAAAGAATCCTTCTTGTAACGCTTTTTATACAAAGCTGATTGAAATTCGAAATCTAAAACTTTTAGTGGTCCCTCGTAAACTTTGCTTTTGGCAAAATTCGTTTTGTCTTGAAAAATCCCTTTGGAATCATCCGAATGAATGTATTCTGACAATTCAACTGATTTCACTTTTTGTCCTGTCAAGTAGAAATCATATTGAACATGGTAATGCGTATTGGTTACGGGCGCATACATTTTGTAGGCCGATGGAATGATTCCTTTGAAAACAGACTTGGAAATTCCATCATAAAAAAAGGCTACTCCGTACACGCCGATCCAGTAAAGGATAAACAGTACAAAAAGTAACCTTTTGGGTTTCATATGAACGAAATTATTTCTTAGGCAATAATACCTCGTCAACCATTCCGTATTCTTTCGCTTCCAAAGAAGTCATCCAATAATCTCTTTCACCGTCTTTCTGAATTCTTTCAACCGTTTGTCCTGAATGCTCTGCGATGATATTGTACAATTCATCTTTCAACATCAAAATTTGCTTCAAGGTAATTTCCATATCGGTTGCTTGACCTTGTGCTCCACCCAATGGTTGGTGAATCATCACACGAGAGTGTTTCAAAGCAGAACGTTTCCCCGCAGCTCCAGCACACAATAAAACCGCTCCCATAGAAGCTGCCATACCTGTACAAATAGTTGCTACGTCTGGTTTAATGATTTGCATGGTATCGTAAATACCCAAACCTGCGTGAACTCCACCTCCTGGAGAATTGATATAGATCTGAATATCTTTGCTTGCGTCTACACTTTCCAAGAACAATAACTGAGCCTGAATGATGTTGGCAATTTCGTCGTTGATAGGCGTACCCAAAAAGATGATACGATCCATCATCAAACGAGAAAAAACATCCATTTGTGCTACGTTCAATTTACGCTCCTCTACAATATATGGAGTCATACTTTCAACATAACTATCCACATGAAGGCTATTGATGCCTTGATGTCCAGTTGCGTATTTTTTAAATTCTTCTCCGTAATTCATACTAATTTTTCTTTCTAATTCTAAGTGTTTAAGTCAAAAACCATGCAAAACGAAAGGTATGACTTTTTGTCCACTTTAATTAATTAGTGATTATGATCGTGGTCGTGAGAATGAGCTTTTTGTTTCTCTTCCATCAACTTCACGAATTCATCAAATGTAACAGATTTTTCATTCAATTTCACATTTGACTTGAAAGTTTCCATCATTTTGGTAGCAAAAACTTGGTCTGCCAAACGTTGGAATTCTTGTTGATTTTGCAAAGACCCTTGAACGATTCTTTCTAAATCTTCTTCTGGAATGTTTGCTTGTCCGTACATAGCCAATTGTTCTTTGATGATGTTACGCGTTGCTTCTTCAACATCTGCAAATTCAACTTTCAAATCATAGGTTTCGGCAACTTTCGCTTCGATCAATTGGTAACGTAAGCTATCTTCCATTTTCTTTACCTCTTCTGCGGCTTGTTCCAATGATTCTACTTTATCATTGGTTTGGTGCAACCATCTGTTCAAGAAATCGGTTGGCAAATCAAATTTGGTATCTTTGATCAAAGCCTCAACTACTTCGTTCATCATTTGTTTGTCCGTCTCACGGTCGTACATTTTTTCTGCTTCCGTTTTGATTTTGTTACGGAATTCAGCTTCGTCAGCTACAGAACCTTCACCATATACTTTATCAAACAAAGACTGGTCTACTGGAGATGCTTCCATCGCAGTGATTTCTTTGATTTCAAATTGCAATTGACCCTCAAATCCAGCAACTTTTCCTGCATCCCAAGAAAGGATTTGCTCCAAAGTCACTGCATCTTCATTGATTTCTTTTGCTTTTACAACCACAACATCACCAACTTTTTTCCCGATGAATTTTTTCGGTTTTGACAATTCGTCAACAAATAAGAACAAGTCTTTTTCTGTTCCTTCTATTTCTTTTTTGTCAGCATCCAATTCTTTCATCGTTACTTTCACGTTTGCTCCTTCTTCTACTTTTTCCAAAGTTTTCATGGAACCAAAACGCTTCGCGAAATTGTCTACATATTTTTGAACTTCTTCGTCGGTTACATTTACTTTATAGGTATCTGCTTTTACTTTTGATAAGTCAACTTTGAAGTCTGGAGCCAATCCCAATTCAAATTCAAATTCCAATTGGTCTGCATCCCAATCCATATTTTCATTGAATTTTGGAAGTGGATTTCCTAAAATGGAAATTTTTTCTTTTTGAATATATTCGTTGATTCCAGTTTGCAATAATTGGTTTACCTCATCGAAAATGATGCTTTTCTCAAATTGTTTTTTCACAAAGCTCATGGGAACTTGTCCTTTTCTAAACCCTTTGATAGCAGCATTTTTACGGTAATTATTTAAGGCTTTTTCAACTTTTTCTTTATAGTCGTCTTTTTCGATTGTTACGGTAAGTACAGCATTTAAATTATCGATACTGTTTTGAGTAATATTCATTTTCTAAAAAATTTTGGTGTGCAAAGGTAGAATAAAATTAATTGGTGATAGAAAAGTTTGAACCGAAAATTTCTTAACAAATTGAAAAAGAAGAGCAATCTTATCTATATTTACTTTTTATTCACTTAATCTTTCATGAAAACTTTACATTCTGTTTACCTATTTATATGGTTTAGCATTTCATTTGCTCAAAAAATACATTGGGGCGAATTGAAACAAAATGAAATTGAATTAAAAACAGTTGATTTTGAAACCGATGCAGACTTGGTAATTTTAGAAGAATTTGGAGATCTTAAAATCACAAGATTTGGATATGAAATTTTGGAATATTCCAAAATCAAAATTCTTACGCCAAATGGTTTGGATCTCATCAATCGATCATGGACCTATCCAAAAAATAACATCCATAATAAAGTAAGCTTTGAGAAAGGGAACGTTTTGAATGTTGAAAATAACGAAGTACAAATTCATCCTTTAAAAAAAACAGATCTGATTATTCATAGCATCGATGAAAATACAGAAGAACTAAAAATCCTCTTTCCCAATATTAGGGTTGGTTCCGTTGTGGAATATCGACGAAAAATACTTTCAAATGCAGATTTATATAGTTCTCCTTGGAGATTTCAAAACGATCATCCTACCTTAAAGTCTACCTTACGATTACAAAATGCAAGTAATTTTAAGTACAAGATCATTTTAATGGGGGATCGCTTGCACAAAAAATATGGAAACAAATCCAATCAAAAAGTATGGGAATTGACGAATATCCCAAGCACTAAAACCATCACTCATGTTCATAATGTAGAAGATTTCCGAGAGCGACTAATGCTTCAATTTGATTCTTCTACTTCAACTCATGGAACTTATTATTCCTCTACCAGATGGTCTGATTTCAAAAAGGTATTGATCAATGACATCAACACTTCTCTATACAAATTGAGCATTTCCAATATTGCTGCAAAAATTCCAAGTGGAAAGACCAAAGAGCAAACCCTTATCAATTGCATTCAATATCTACAAGACAATTACAAATGGTCTGGAAGATATTCAGTTACTCCAAAGGACTTAAAATTAAATTTATTATCGAATCAGCCTGCGCATTCAGCAGATTTCAATATTTTACTCAAAGAAATTTTAGCTTACAAAAAAATCAATTCCTATTACGTTATTGGAAGTTTTAGAAGCAGAGGGAAATTGGTTTTGGAATACCCTGTTTTTTCCCGAATGAGCAATCTATTTTTGGTAGTTGATTTGGACCAGAAAAAACAAAGACTGATTGATGCAGCAAGTATGGATCCTAAAAATATTGATTTTCCAAATCTCCGATTTTTCAACAATTCCTTTATACGAGTTGATACTTCTGTCGATATATTTTTAGCCATAGAACCGCAATTATCCGTTATGGAAACGGTAAGTGAATTGAATTTTATGAAATCAGAAGTTCAATTGAAATCACTTACCAAAGCAAATGGATACTTTGATGAAATTCGTATTCCTGAAATTGTTCAAAAGAATGCTGAATTTTCTACAAAATATGAAAGTGAACCTCAAACAAAGGACAACTGGACTAGCAAATCAAAAATCTTTCAAACAAATGATTTAAAAAACATCTTTCAATTTGACAATCCATTTGTTGATGATTTTCAAAAATTTGAAATTGAAAACAATCGAAATATTCCCATTGAATTTGATTTTCCATTTATCAAAACCTTTGTTCTTAAAATTAATCATTTTGATCGATACCAACTGATGAATGATAACTTCAATTATCAAGTAAGTTGTTTAGATTCTAGCCTAATTTATAGCCAAGACCTCCAAAAAATGGATGATCACTATCTCGTTACTTGGCAGTTTTTAGTAGGAAAATCTCATATCAATACGAGTGAAATCAAAGAATTCACCGAATTCCTTCAAAAAGTAAAATTGAATTTACAGAATAGCCTTATCCTTAAAAAGTCAAACTAGGAGAATTCTAAAAAAAACCAAGGTTTCATCAATTCCTCGTAAATTTGTACCTTAATATTAATTGAAATGAGCTTAGAATCGAAAATAACCGAACAAATGAAAGAGGCAATGAAAAGCAAAAATCAAATTGCCTTGGAATCTTTGCGTGCCATGAAATCTGAAATTTTATTGGTCAAAACTTCTGGTGGTAATGGAGAGATGAACGAATCTCAAGAAATTGCCATGTTGCAAAAATTGATCAAACAACGCAAAGAAGCAGCAGAACAATTCACCAACAATGGTCGTACTGAATTGGCCGAAAAAGAATTGGCTCAAGCAGAAATTATTCAAGGTTTTTTACCTCAACAATTGACGCAAGAAGAACTAGAATCTGAACTAAAAGCAATTATTGAAGAAGTTGGCGCAACATCTGCCAAAGAAATCGGCAAGGTAATGGGCACTGCATCAGCAAGATTGGCTGGAAAAGCAGAAGGAAAAATGATCGCTGAAACCGTCAAAAAACTCTTGAATTAAGCTTTAATTGTTAAAATTTTTAACAAATTATTAATTTTTAACATAAGTTTAACCGGGATAACTAATCCTTTTTCTACAAAGGATTTACACAAAAAATATGGGTTGATTTCGACCCATTTTTTTTGTCCTATATTTTTTGAAAACACAACCAACTTACCTTTGCATGAAATCTGAAAAATAATAAAAATGAAATCAATCATTACATTTGTATTAGTAATAGGGTTTATCGCATTTAGTGGAGCAGGTCTTTACAATGGTGCTACTTGGTTAGCAGGTAGTGGAAAAGCTTCTTATTATGGAGAAAAATTCCACGGTAAAAAAACCGCCAGCGGCGAAAAATATGACATGCATGACATGACAGCCGCACACAAATCACTTCCATTTGGAACGAAAGTGAAAATTACTAATCAACGCAACGGAAAATCTGTTGTAGTTGAGATCAACGACAGAGGTCCATTTGTAAAATCTCGCCAATTTGATTTAAGCAAAGCCGCTTTTTCAAGTATTGGGAATTTAGACAAGGGCATTATGACTATCGACTACGAAGTCATCAATTAGTAGACAACAAAACTGATTATAAAAGCATCCAAAATTTGGATGCTTTTTTTTTGTACTTTTAATTTCTAACAAAGTCCGCCATGTTAAGCCATTATATTCTGTTCAGCTGTATCAGTTTGATTTGTATCTTATCGGTATTGCCCTTACTCAAATCACCTAAGTGGTATGTTCGAGTTTGGGATTATCCAAGGTTTCAATTTTTTTGCGTTTCTATTTTCTTATTGATTTGCTATATCGTATTCATCGATTTTGAACATACGGCAGATTGGATCTTTTTGGTTGTTTTGATTGCAACAATCGTTTATTTGTTTTGGTTCATTTATCCTTATTCATTTTTATCTAAAAAAATGTTACCAAATGAAACATCTCAAAACCCGAAACATCGTTTAAAACTTCTAACAATCAATGTATACCAAGACAATGAGGAATATGCCTTAACAGTTGAACGAATCAAAGAAGTCAATGCAGATATTGTCTATTTGTTGGAAACCGATCAAGAGTGGATGGATGCTGTTCAGGAAATCAAAAAAGATTATCCCTATTTCATTGAAGTTCCTCAAGACAACACTTACGGTTTGCTGCTCTATTCCAAATATGAAATTCTCAACGAATCCATCAATTTTTGGATTGACGAGGAAATTCCCTCTTTAACCTTTGATATCAAAATCAAGGACAAACTTGTTCGTCTGTATGGCATTCACCCTACTCCACCCGTTCCCCAAGAAAATCCAGAAAGTACGGAACGCGATGCAGAAATATTAATTGTGGGCAAAAAATCTGAAGAATTCAAAGGACCATCTATTGTGTTTGGAGATTTGAATGATGTTGCATGGAGCCATACAACTCGTTTGTTTTTACGCATTAGCAAAATGCTAGATCCAAGGATTGGACGAGGAATGTTCAATACGTTTCATGCGAAATATTGGTTTGCCAAATGGCCACTTGATCACTTTTTTGTCAGCAGTCATTTTCGTTTAATTGAAATGAAAGTTGAAAAATCTGTTCAGTCCGATCATTATCCGATCAGCATCGATTTATCCATCCAATGGGAATTGAAAGAGAATGAATTAGAAGCAAGTCAAGATGACAAGGAGGAAGCTACCGAAATTATTGAGGAAGCTCGGGATTGATTTCATCAAAATCGAAAAAGGAAAAATGAACGTTTCCATATTTTCGGGTTTGCAACAAATGCTGATGTTCCTCAAATTTTATGGTAGCTGAATGTTCCACGACCAATTCACCTCCTTCATTTAACCATTTGTTCTCTCTTACCATTTCCACCAACTTATCGTATTCTTCCTGGGTAAACGTATAAGGTGGATCAACAAAAACAATATCAAAACTTCCGTAGGTATTGCGTTTCAAAAATTGGAAAACATCATTTCGTACGATGGTCATTCGATCTGCAATGGACAATTTCTGAGCAGTTTCAGTCAAAAACTTCACACAACCTGGATCTTGATCAACCGATACGATACGTTGACTTCCGCGCGAAGCAAATTCCCAAGAAATACTTCCGATTCCTGCAAATAAATCCAAAACCGAAATTTCATCAAAATGATAATGATTGTTCAAGACATTGAACAAAGCCTCTTTTGCAAAATCCGTGGTTGGACGTCCAGGTAAATTACTTGGAGCTATGATTTTTTTTCCTCGGAAGGAACCAGAAATGATTCGCATTTTGTTAAATTAAATAAAGTAAAATGTTCTAAAAAATTTTCGTCTTTCAGTCCTACACTTACATGTCGAACATATTTTTTGAAAATTTGAAATACTTTTGTATTGGCCAATAATTGACCATAGGTTTTGAGTTCAACTTTATTGGTATCCAAACTAATTTGCTCAATTGCAAACAATGTATAAAATAAAATGTCTTCGCCTGTTAAGGTTTCAAACAAATTGTAATAACCAATCTGTTCACCATTCATCACCAAAATCTCCAAATTTTGATGAACCAAATTCACATGAACAATGGTATTTGATGAAAGGGTAACGGAATTAATCAATACTGATCCTGAATGGTAAATTTCAACCTTGGCATATAATTCATTCAGCTTGTTGATCAACAATTGTGATCCACCAAACAAGAAACTTGCATGGAATCTCGTTGAACTTTCCAACAATATATTTTCTTCAAATTCAGATTCACTAAAGTTTAACAAGGATTCTGAATTGACGCTTAAATATTCATTGGGCACCATATTGAAAAAGCTTGTTACCAATCCAACTTTCACAACATCAAAGGTTCTTCTCAACAATAAATTCACTTCTAATTCACGTACGACCTCTTCTTCCCATTTGCTAAAATGCGACACTTCAAAAGTTGAAACTTTCGACATATTCCCATCTGCAGATTGGGTACAAAACGAAAATCCATTCTTATAAAAAAGCAATTGCAATGAATTCATAGGTGATTTTTCGCTGAACTGAATTAAAAATTTAAGCCGTAAAGATAACGACTTTCCAAGTAAAAACCGAAGCAAGATTCTGTGAATCCTTTAAAAATCGAATTATCCCAAGTAATCGTCCTACTTTTGCGATAATTTTGTAGATTTGATAAAACACAATTAGATTTTGAAAACCATTGCTGTTATTCCTGCACGCTATGCTGCAACCCGTTTTCCTGGTAAACTGATGGCTCAATTAGGAGATAAGTCTGTTATTTGGATGACCTATTTGAACACCATCCAAACCGAGCTTTTTGACGATGTTTTTGTAGTAACCGATTCTGAAGTAATTTTTGAAGAAATCACCAAAAAGGGTGGAAAAGCAATCATGAGCATCGCGGAACATCAAACAGGTAGCGACCGAATTGCAGAAGCAGTGAAAGATTTGGATTGTGATATCGTCGTAAACGTTCAAGGTGACGAACCTTTTGTGAAAAAAGAAGCGTTGGCAAAATTGGTTGAAGCCTACGAAAAGGATTTCAATCAAGAAATTTCCTTGGCAACTTTGGCGCAAGAAATAACCAACGAAGAAGACATACACAACCCCAATAGTGTGAAAGTGAATTGGGACATACATAATTTTGCCTTGTATTTTTCAAGAAGTCCGATTCCTTATCCACGCGAAACCAATTTCAAAGCAAAATATTACCAACATATTGGTATCTATGCATTTCGAAAATCTGCCTTATTAAATTTTGCAAAATTACCCATGAGACAAAATGAAAAAGCAGAAAAATTGGAACAATTGCGCTACTTGGAATATGGAATGAAAATAAAAGTATTGGAAACTGGATTTATGGGAATCGGAATCGATACACCAGAAGATTTAGAAAAAGCCAATGCTTATTTGAACAACCACCTAACTATTACGAAATGAGTTTTAGAAATTTCCCCATGGTTCCCCGTGTCATTTACGGAAAAGGATCTTCGCAACAAGTTGAGGAAATAGTGGAACCTATTCGTCAAAATGGGTATCCTATTATATATTTTGCCGATCATTTTTTCAAAGACAAATCTTTGGTTCAACATATTCCGGTTCAAAAAAATGATAAAATCATCTTCATCGATACAACCGAAGAACCCAAAACATCTGATGTTGATCAAATTAGAGATCAATTAATAGAAGAATTTGGAAAGGTTTCTGGGATCATTGGATATGGTGGAGGAAGTGTGATGGATATGACCAAAGCAGTTTCCTTGATGATGAACAATGAAGGTTCTTCTGCCAATTATCAAGGCTGGGATTTGATTCAAAACGAAGGCGTTTATCATGCGGGAATTCCTACTCTTAGTGGAACGGGAGCTGAAGTATCTAGAACCTGTGTCTTGACAGGTCCTGAAAAAAAACTCGGTTTAAATTCAGACTTCACGCCATTTAATCAAGTAATTTTAGATCCCAATCTCACGCAAGGAGCACCCAAAGAACAAGTATTCTTTACGGGAATGGATTGCTATATCCATTCGATTGAATCCTTAAATGGAACATTTCTGAACGCCTTTAGCCGTAGTTATGGTGAAAAAGCACTCGAATTGTGCAAGAAAATATTTCTAGAAAAATCGGAATGGGATGAGGAATCTGATGAAGATTTGATGATGGCTTCTTGGCATGGCGGTATGAGTATTGCCTATTCACAAGTTGGCGTTGCACATGCATTGAGTTATGGATTGTCATATGTTTTGGGCATCAAGCATGGGGTTGGAAATTGCATCGCTTTTGATCAAATTGCCGAATTCTATCCGGAAGGAGTCAAAGATTTCAAAAAAATGGTGGACAAATTTGAAGTGGAAATTCCAAAAAATATCTGTCAGAACTTATCGGACGAACAAATGAATAAAATGGTGGCTGTTGCCCTAAGTCTAACTCCTCTTTGGGAAAATGCATTGGGGAAAAATTGGCATCAACAGATAACCGAAAAGAAAATCAAAGAATTGTATGAAAAAATGTAGTTTGAAAATGAATTTAAAAATCTTTTCTCTCTTTTTAATCCTCTTTAGCGCTGGAAACTTGAAAGCGCAAACCGCAAAAAGTATCATTGAAAAAAATCTAGAAAATTCTGGAGGAATTCAAAAATGGCGTTCTTTAAATTCTATTATTTTAAAAGGTGATGCCGTTTGGGGATTGGATCAAAGTTTTCCAATGACCGTTTATCACAAACGTCCTTCGCAAAAGAAAGTTGTCTTTCTGATAGATGGTAAGGAGATATTAAACGAAGGCTATGATGGTAAAAATGGTTGGACCTACAACGAAATTTCGGGTAAAAACACAATCAAAAAAGACTATCAACCCGATTCTTTTGAATCTGACATTTTGGATTATGACAAGAAAGGATTTGAAGCAGTTTACAAAGGCAAATCAACTTCTGAAGGACAAGAATGTAATTTGGTAGAACTTACGAAAAATGTCAATAAAATCACCTATTGCTTTTCAACAAAAGATGCAAGTTTATTGTGGGAAGAGAACAAGGAAGAAAAAATGTATTACTACGATTACAAAATCTTTGACGGATTAAGATTTGCTACGCGAATGGTGGGTCACCCAAAAGAAGGAGGTGAATATGTCATCAAATTCTACCAAATTCAAATCAATCCAACAATTGATGATAAAGTATTTCGTTTTTAAAGACACAAAATATTAAATCCAAAACTGCTCACACTCGAGCAGTTTTTTTTATCAATAGGTTTGAATTTCCACATCTTTTTCCGAATTCAACACAATTTGAGGTTTGCCTTTGAATTCCACCAATTTTCCTTTGGCACAAACAGTTTTTCCCACAAGAAATTCAGCTGGATCATAGGAGAAATTCTTCCGATCTTTGGCATAAACCACAAAGGTTATAGGATTATCTGGAAAATCTTCACCCACATTTAATAAGGTTACTGGAGAATTTCCTTTGGTTAAATAGGAACCATAAATCTTGTCACAAATTTTGACATTTTTCCCCATATAATCGGGAATTTGATCAAGACTAATTAGTTTCTGACCAAATGAAATAGAAGAAACCAACACGAAAAAGAATAATAATCGCATCATAATCGTAAGTTTTTAAGTTGTTTAGGCTTAAAAAGATACGAAATTATCCAATAGAAAATTGTTAAAATTATCGACGCATTCCGATTTCAATTCCTTTGATTCTTCGGTACAATTCTGTCGCATAATTGTCGGTCATGCCCGAAACGAAATCCAATACGCCCAAAACCTTATGGTAATCTGACTGATCTTCGTATAAAAATTGATTGGGAATTAATTTAATCGCTTTTTCATCTGCTTTGCTTCGATTTTCAGCATGTAAAATTGGAGGAATGAAATGAGACAATAATTCTGACATAACGTTGAAACCTGCGTTTTCGATTTCCACCACTGCATGATGGTTGTAAATATTTTCAATCGAAAAGGTTTCTATCTGTTTCAATACAGCTTTGGAATTTGAATTTTTCTCTTCATCAATTAGACTTAACAAAGGCTTTTCCAAAGTTCCATTTAAAATTTCCTCAAAATGATTTTCAAATGTTTTAGCAGCATTCATCATCAAATGCCCGATAGATTTCGCACGTAAAAAAGCAATTTTTTCGTTTTTATCCTGAATCAAATGATGGCGATTTTTCAGTCCGTCCAATCCTTTTGCATCCAAAGAATCAATCAAGTCCAATAATAAATTCACGCATTTATCATGATCGATAATTCCTAAACGATGCGAATCTTCTAAATCGATGATGTTGTAACAAATGTCGTCTGCAGCTTCTACCAACCAAACAAAAGGATGTCTTTTGTAAATGGTTGGAATGGTTTGTTCCAAAATCATTTGGGTTTCTGTCGCAATTTTCTGGAAATTCTCCTTTTCTGCTTGGAAGAAGCCAAATTTCTTTCGATGCAAAATACCTTTGGTTCTAGCGATGGATTCACAGGGATATTTCGCAATAGCCGCCATGGTTGCAAAAGTTAAACCGATGCTTCCTTCCAACTTTCCTGTTTGCTGTTGAGTTAAGATTCGGATCGCATTGGCATTTCCTTCAAAATGGATAAAATCGGTCCATTCTTCTGCTGAAAATTTCGGTTTGTAAGTCGATTCATTTTTCTCAAAAAATGATGCAATCGCATCTTCTCCCGAATGCCCAAATGCCGGATTTCCTATGTCATGGCACAAACAAGCAGAGGAAATCACATTGTATAAATTATGACGATAAAACGATCTTGATTCTTTTGTTAACTGCTCTTTGTATTTTTTGACAATGAATTCACCTGCTAAATTTCCTAGTGAACGCCCAACAGATGCCACTTCCAAAGAATGCGTCAATCGATTGTGTACAAAAACACTACCAGGCAAGGGGAAAACTTGGGTTTTGTTTTGCAATCGACGAAAGGCAGAAGAAAAGATAATTCGGTCAAAATCACGTTGGTATTCTGTACGAGTATCTTTACTCGCATCTACTCCCAATCGTTTTCCAGAATATAGTTCGTTCAAATCCATCATAGAGCAAAGATAGAATTATGGATTGTAAGATTCGAATTCTTGAAAAATTTAATGCGAAAGAACTTTTGGTTTGGCGAGGGGAATTAAAAAGGCGACACCTAATTGATGGGTATTGATACCTTTAAATTCTTGGTTCGTTAATTTCCAGTTATATCCATAAAATATTTTCATTCCAAGAATCGTAGTTCCAATTTCCGGTCGGAAAACAAAACTTCCTTTTTCAAAATTGGTATAATAAATAGCGTTTAATCCTATTCCTAGTCCCATTCCAAAATACAAACCCAATTTAGGTCCAACAATAAAATCGGAACCACCCATTCGAAATTCTGAACCTATAAATTTGGTTACAAAAAGCATATGATGATAGGTAGAATGCAACGCAAATCCAAATTCACCATAAGAATTATGACCTAAATTATATCCTAAAATAACCGCTGGGCGATTGGAATAACTATGCGGATGAGCTATTCGAAGAGAGTCTGCAGAACTTCTTTTCCTTTCAAAATCTTTGATTTCCAAAGAATCTTTCTGTGCAAAAGATTGGGAAAATCCGAGAAGCAGAAATAACAAAAAATAGGATTTCCATTTCATGAAAAATTCAGTCAATATATATTAGTATGATGTGGATTAGAATAGAAAATATATCACCAACTTCCACTGGCTCCACCTCCACCGAAGCTTCCACCACCAAATCCGCCGAAACCACCTCCTGAGCTGCCACCGCCCCAAGAGCCACCTCCGCCCCATGAACTTCCGCCGCCCCAAGAACGAGTTCCACCGCTGGTAAGAATGACATCTCCCCAGTTAAATCCGCGACGACCACGATTTCCACTTCCACCGCCACCACCTTTACTTGAGATAATGATGAACAATAAAATGATGACAAAGAAAAATATAAAAACTCCCCAACCATCGCTACTGGATTGATTGGATTTGGGTTTTGCTTGGTATTTCCCAGCAAGGCTTAGGTGAATTGCATCAAGCGCATTGACCAAACCTTGGTAATAATTTCCATTTCGGAATTGAGGAATCATCTCTTTGTCGATGATCAATTTTGCAATACTGGGAGGAAGATGAATTTGCGCTCCGTAACCTGTACGAATGTCCACTTTACGATCTTCATTACTCAAAACAATGACAATACCATTGTGATCATCTTTTTGACCTACTCCCCAATTTTCACCAATTTCACTTGCTAAAAGATGAATGGGATAGCCATCTAGTTTTTGAAAAGTAACAACGACAACTTGAACAGAAGTTGAATCGTTATAGGCGACCAATTGACGTTCTAAATCGGCTTCTTCAACCGGATTCAACATATCGCCAAAATCATGCACCAACTTTACCGCTGGTTTATAATCTTTTTTCACAACCTCAAAAGGAGTTTGCGCAAAAAGGATGAATCCAATGAGGAAACTGATTAAGAATAATAATTTAGCCCCAACTGATTTCATCTGGCAATTCATTTTGGTCATCGTCTTGATAAGGAAAATGTTTTTGCAAAGCAAAACCGGCCATTTCAATGCCTTTTACTAAGCCTTTTACATATTTTCCTTTTTTAAATTTTTTAATCACTACATCTCTTATTTCATCCCAAAAATCATCGGGCGTCACAGCATCAATCCCAATGTCACCAATTATGGTGAAATTATGGTCTTTGGGTGAAACATGAAAAAGTACTCCATTGCGGTCTCTTGTTTCACTCATTTTGAGCGAATGAAAAACCGCAACGGCTACTTCCAAGTGATTAGGAGCTGGATCTGCGTCAATATGCACACGGATTTCTCCGCTTGTATTGCGTTCCGCTTCCTGAATCGCTTTGATGATCTTTTTCTGATCTTTTTTATTGAGTGTAAATTCCTTCAAAATCCATTATTTCGAAAAGTCAATTTTTGGAGCATTTTCTGATCCTTCAGTTGCCTTAAAGAATCCTTTCTCTTTGAAATTTAAAAAACCTGCTATTATGCTCTGAGGAAATGTTACAATCATTCTATTATAAATTTCTGCTTGATCATTATATTTTCTTCTTTCAAATAAAATCTCTTGTTCCATACTTGAAATTGTAGCTTGTAAACTAGAAAAATTTTGTACCGCTTTCAAATCGGGATATCTTTCAAAAGATGCTATCAATCTACTAAATGCACCTCCTAATTGGTTTTGTGCTTCTTGAAATTGAGCAATTTTTTCCGGCGATAAATCCGTACCTTCATCTATGTTAATTTGAGTTGATGTTGCTGTGGCTCTTGCATTTATTACTTCATTTAAAGTTTCTCTTTCATATTCTGCTGCTCCCTTAACAGTACTGACTGTTTGATCAATTAAATCCATTCTTTTTTGATAAGTATTTTCAACATTACTCCATTGTTTTTGAACAGCTAGATCTTGAAGTTTAACTTTATTATTAAAATTAATACCCCAGAATACCATAATTGCTAATAGAACTAATAGAATTCCACCACCTACTAAACAGCCTTTTTTCATAGTTTAATGTTTTTAATTTAATGTAAATGTAATTAATTCAATTGATGTTTTTACACATTTGTGGCTTGAATTAATGTTGCTGCCCAACTTTCTGAAAGAGGCAATTCCCATCCTTCTTCAAATGCGTCTAACCTTGTAATTCCATTGTGAAATACGGAAGCATGCATCGGAATTTCATTGTTTTTTACTTTTTGTTTGAATTCAGCCAATGGCAAAGTAATAATCTCTCCATCAATCTGATAGGAAACCAACATGCGGTTCAACAAACCAAACTGATATTTTTCTTCTAATCCTTTGATGATTCGGGTCATGCTATCAATGGAGCATCCCGATGCTTTGGTATGGTTTTCATCAACAGCCAACACGATAAAGCGATCATATGGAATTGCATAGGCAGCTGTTAAAGCCGCACCATGAGCATTCCACTCCTTCATAAATGCATCCAAGGTTTGTTCAATTTCTACAATTTCTTCCGCAGTAAAATTTCGTTGCGATTGGAAAATCCATATTTTGGAATCTTGTGGTAAGTTCATATTTTCAATTCTTCTTGCAAATATCGCAAATCCTTTACCAAAGTTTCCTTTTTCTCCTTGAAGAATTCAATTCGCAAAAAAAACATTCTTACATCATTGATTTGGAATGATTTTTAGTAAATAACCTAATCAAAATAAAACCCTATGAATAACCTCATTAAAATTTTAGTCATTTGCTTTTTACCTTTAGCAGGATTTGCTCAAACCATTGGATATGATTTGGACAAAAATAGATGTAACAAAGCTGCAGGTATGACGTTTTCGAAAATTAAAAACGAATGCGTTCAGCCGTTTAATCAACCGATTATGGTTCAAAGTTTGGATGATGGAACGAAATCTTATTCGACACAAACACCCTTGATTTTCAATGAAGATAAATCCAAAGTTGAAGTATTTCTTCCCGATTCAAACAAATCCTTGATTTTGAAAAGAAGCAAAAAAGATCCTACCACATGGAAAAAATCTGGTGTTCAAGTAAAAGAAGATGGTAATTCCTATCAAGTGCATCAAAAAGGTAAACTGATTTACCAATCAGCATAAAATGAAAAAGCCCGAATGATTTCGGGCTTTTCTATTTCTAAATTGTTTGTTTTTATAAATCTTGTGCTTCGGCAATCAATTCGGCTAAATCCTTCACCAAAACTTCTGATTCTTTGTTGGCGTGTTTTACACCGTCGGTCATCATGGTGTTACAGAAAGGACAACCCGTTGCAATGATGTTGGGTTGTGTTTCCAAAGCCTCTTCTGTACGCTCGATGTTGATGTCTTTGTTTCCTTTTTCTGGCTCTTTGAACATCTGAGCACCACCAGCACCACAACAAAGTCCGCGGGTACGGCAACGTTTCATTTCGACCAATTCTGCGTCCAATTTTTCAATCAAACTTCTTGGTGCTTCGTAGATATTGTTTCCTCTTCCCAAATAACAAGGATCGTGGAAAGTGATTTTCTTTCCTTTGAAAGGCTGGCTACCTTCGATGGTCACGCGACCTTCATTGATTAAATTTTGTAAATATTGGGAATGGTGTAATACCTCATAATTTCCACCCAAAGACGGATATTCGTTTTTAAGAGTATTGAAACAATGCGGACAAGCTGTTACAATGGTTTTGATTTCGTAAGCATTCAAAACTTCGATGTTCATCATGGCTTGCATCTGAAAAGCAAATTCGTTTCCAGCACGTTTTGCAGGATCACCTGTACAACCTTCTTCGGTTCCCAATACGGCAAATTCTACTCCTACTTTGTTCAGAATTTTGACAAATGCTTTGGTAATTTTTTTTGCTCTATCATCGAAACTTCCAGCACATCCTACCCAAAATAAAACTTCAGGTTGTTTGCCTTCCGCCATGTATTGTGCCATTGTTTTTACTTCCATCCTACTCGTATTTTAAAACTTCAAATTTTGGATTTAATTTTTAGGACAAACCCATTAGTCTTTTGCCCAATTTAATCGGTCTTGTTGGTTAAATTGCCATGGAGCGCTATTGTTCTCGATATTGGCCATCATCAAATTCAACTCTTGAGGAGCTGCCGATTCTTCCATCACCAAGTATCTTCTCAAATCCACAATAATGGACAAAGGATCAATATTAACAGGACAAGCTTGGGTACATGCATTACAAGTTGTACACGCCCATAATTCTTCTGCAGAAATATAATCGTGAACCAATTTTTTGCCATCATCTTCCCATTTTCCTTTTTCATCGATGATTTTGCTTACATCTTCTAGACGATCGCGCGTATCCATCATGATTTTACGAGGCGATAATTTTTTGCCTGTAATATTGGCTGGACATTCAGATGTACAACGCCCACATTCTGTACAGGTATAAGCATTCAATAGCTGAACTTGATTCAAATCAAAAATATCTTTCGCTCCAAAGGTTCCCGGATCGGCCATTTCGGTTCCTTCAGCAGGAGCTGCAAATGGATCGGCATTTGGGTCCATCATCAATTTCACTTCATTGGTTACCGATTGTAAATTGTTGAATTCACCTTTTGGTTCCAATTTTGAAAAGTAGGTATTTGGAAATGCTAAAATGATATGCAAATGTTTGGAATAGTACAAATAGTTCAAGAAGAATAAAATTCCAATGATATGAAACCACCAACATACACGTTCTATGATGATCAAAGTGGATTCACTTAAACCCGATAAAAGAGGTTCGGTCAACCAACCACTCATCAAGAAACTTCCTGTTTGGGTATAACCTTCAGCACCTAATTTCTGCAAGGCTGCATCAGCACCATTCATCATTAACAAAGCCACCATAAAGGCAACTTCCATATATAAGATGTAATTGGCGTCAGATTTTGGCCAACCTTTCATTTCTGGATTGAGGAATCGTTTTACTTTGACGATGTTTCTTCTGATCAAGAAAATGATACATGAAACCAAAACCATAAAGGCTAAGAATTCAAAGAATCCGATCATTCCTGTATAGAATCCGCCTAAGAAACTTAACACACGGTGCGTTCCGAAAATCCCGTCAATAAGAATTTCCATCACTTCAATATTGATCAAAAGGAAACCTACATACACAAAGCCGTGTAAGATAGCTGGAATAGGACGAACGCCCATTTTGCCTTGTCCCAATGCGACGCGAAACATGGTGTTCCAACGATCGGCAGGGCGATCAAAACGATTTAAGGGTTTACCTAACTTGATATTACGGATTAATTTCTTGACGTTTTTGCTGAAAAACCATCCTGCGAATCCTAAAATAAGTACAAAAATAATGTTGTCTATGTATTGCATAAACTAGTCTTCTTTGGGTGTTGCTTGCTTTTTGCCAAAGATAGAAAATTGTACATATCTGTTTGGATTTTCTTTAAAATCTAGCAACAAAGCATCCAATGTTTCTGATGTTCTCGTTAAATTATCATACAGCTCACGATCGTTCAAAAGTGCGCCCATAGTGCCCTTACCGCTGTTTATATCATTCATGGTTTGGTTTAATTTTGCAGATGCCTCTTCAAAATTAGCCATAATTTTTTCCAATTCTAAATTATTCATTTTATCGGCTACCAAAGCAAATTTGTCCATTGCTTGTTCGGCAGAAGCCAAAGTATTTTTCAATTGCGCATTGTTATCTGCGATTAATTTATTGGCACCATCAGAAGTACGTGTCAATGACTGAGAAGTTTGACCAATATTTTGCAAGGTTGCATCTAAGTTTTTCAACACTTGTTTCAAGGTTTGACGATTTTCTTCGTCTAGCATTTTGTCAACACTTCCCATGGTCGAATTAAACGTAACCAATAAAGAGTCTAATTTGTTTTTGGTAGGTCCCAATTCTTTGGTTAACATATCGGTCATTGCCGATTTGATCGTACCTTGAAGTGTATCACCTGATTCAGCTTTTGGACCTTGATAATCCAATAATAATCGAATTTCTGGACCAGACATCAAACCTGGTTCCCAAATTTCAGCTTTGGTTTCTTTTGAGAAATCAATGTGACGATCCAATTTGATGGAAACAATAAAGGAAATGGGTGTTTTATCATCTACAATAATGATATCTTCAATACGACCAATTTTTAAACCATTTACTGTAACTGATTTTGAGGGTGTTAAACCGCTTACATTTTCATATTTAATATAATAGGTTTCCCCACTTGAAAATAAGTTTTTTCCTTTTAAGAAATTATAAAGTGCATAAAACGCTATCAACGTCACAATCACTACAAAACCCGTCTTCACTTCTTTTGTGATTCTCATCTTCTCATTTATTTAGGGCAAAAATACGGAAATAATTCTGCCTAGTTGTTGGTTAGTTTTTCTCCATCAAATAGTACAATAAAAGCATTTTTAAATCCTTTGTCTTGTACCAATTTTAATTGTTTTTGGGCATCTTCATAAGTTTTACTCGATCCATAGAAATACAAATGCATATCTCCACGTTTCACACGTAATACATTTTTTAAGCCGCCAAATTTATTGTCACGATCTCTATATCTGCTTCCAGATGCCAAGAATTGAATACGATAATTTTCTTTCCCTTTTAATTTTTCATTGTTGACGAATTCCGCCACAAATGCATCTTTGAAACCTTTTCGTTTGACATATTCTAATAATTCATCTCGTTCCGAAGGCAAATTAGTAGAACCGTAATAATATTTATAAACATCACCAGCTTGTACAATTTCCACGCCAGTTAAACCTTTTAATTGTTCAGAACTTGGCGAATATTTGTTTTTGGATACCAAAAATTGGATTTTAAAGGTTTTTCCAGCCACTGGTTTTTCAACTACTTTTGGTTTTTCTTCGACCTCTTCCTCCAATCCATTTTTGCGATCGTATTCTTTTTTGAATTTATCAAATGCTGTCATCAAAGATTCGGTCATGGATTTTTTTCCATATTCAGTCGATAGGAATGTCCCTTCATCTTGATTGGAAATGAATCCCAATTCCACCAAAACAGCAGGAGATGCATTGGAACGCAATACGTGAAAATTCGCTTGTTTCACTCCACGGCTATGACGATTGTTTTTGACGAATTCATCTTCAACTAATTTCGCAAAGCTGATACTTTGATCTTTATAAGCCGAGAACATAATGTCAAATGCGATAACCGCTTCCGGATCATTGGGATCGAATTTCTGGTATTTTTCTTGGTTATCTTCCAATAAAATAACGCTATTCTCACGCTTTGCCACTTCCATAGTTTCTTGGCTTCTTGCTACCCCCATTACAAAGGTTTCTGTACCGTATGCACTTCTGTTTCCAGCGGCATTACAGTGAATGGATACAAATAAGTTGGCATGATTGCGGTTGGCAATTTGGGTACGTTCCCATAATTCCAAAAAGACATCAGTTTTACGTGTGTAAATGACTTTGACATCTTTGTATTTTTGCTCAATCATCTTACCGAAACGCAAACTTACATCGAGTACAATATCTTTTTCATCCTCCACTACACCCCTTGCTCCTGGGTCTTTCCCACCATGTCCTGGGTCAATAACAATGACAAAATTTTGCTTTTTTTGAGCAAAGGAATTCACTCCAAAAAAGGCTATAAATAGAATCCCTAATAAAATTTGTTTGTTAATCCTTGTTAATCTCATTCTTCAGCCACAATTTTTGATTACTTTTGACACGATTTAGCGCAAAAATAAGTTTTATACTTTGCATAACAGATTTTTTAAATATCTATTTGCATTATTTTTTCTACTGCTTTTCAACAGTAAAGGTTTTTCGCAGGTTGATCCCGATCAAAATAACGTAAAAACTCCTACTGTTGTTGTGGAGGATAGTATCAAAATTGATACCGTTCAGAAGCCTGAACGATTGGAAGATATCTTGGTATATAATTCTGATGATCAAATCCATGAATGGAGAAAAAAAATGAGTTATTTACTTCGTAAAGCCGTGGTGCAGTATACGGACATGGAGATTCGTGCCGATTATATTGAAATTAATTGGGACACGGGTGACGTCTATGCCGATGGTAAAAGAGACTCTCTTGGTATGATCGTTGAACCTACGATTTTCAAACAAGGAGGAAAAGAATACGAACAACATAGTTTCAAAATTAATTTCAAAACCAAAGTCGGAGTTGCCTATAATGTGCGCATTGTGGAAGGCGAAGGTGTTTTGGTTGGAGATCGTGTAAAACGTGCCAACGATAGTATTATGTATGTTCGTGGTGCGGATTATACAACAGATACTTATTTTATTGAAAGAAAAACAGACGAACCTGACTATGTGTTAAGAACACAAACCGCAAAATTCATTGACGGAGATAACAAAGTTATGATTACCGGTCCAATCAATATGCGTATTTATGATGTACCAACACCGCTTACTTTACCATTTGCTTATTTACCGATGGGTGATACACGTTCTGCAGGGATTATCATTCCGTCATTTGGAGAGCGAACCGATGTAGGTTTCTTCTTAGAAGGTGGAGGATTTTATTTACCAATCGGCGAACATTTGGATTTGGCGTTAACTGGAGAAGTTTACACCAAAGGTAGTTGGGGTATTCATGGAAAATCGGCTTATCGTAAACGTTATCGCTACAGTGGAAATTTCGGATTGGATTATCAAAATCGTGTTACAGGAATTAAAGGATTGTCCAATTACAACAAATCAACTTCATTTGCAGTCAACTGGACGCATGCACAAGATACAAAAGCCAATCCAAACCTGACATTCAACGCAAGCATCAATTACCGATCTTCCACCTATTACCGTGAAGGAATTAACAACCAAAACGTTATCAATGGAAATGTCTATGACAACAATAGTAATTCCTCCATTGCGATCAATAAAATATTTCCAAATACACCTTTTACGATGTCTTTGACGGCATCTAACAACTCCAATTTCAACACAGGTGATATGCAATTTACGTTGCCGCAATTAACAGTAAACATGAGTAGAATTTATCCGTTTGCACCAAAGGTTGGAAGTAAAAAAGGCTTGTTGAAGAATTTGGCAGTGGGTTATAACATGAATTTGGTGAACATGATTGACACCAATGAAGATGATTTATTTACCCAACGTATGTGGGACAATGCCAAAAATGGTATGCGTCAAAAAATTGATTTCAATACAGGAGTGACTTTGGCCAATTATTTTCCTGTAACCTTGTCTGCTAACTATGATGAAGTTTGGTATTTGAAAACATTTGAAAAATGGTATGATCCCGAACAAGACAAAGTTGTGGACTTGGAAAAGAAAGGTTTTGATTCTTATCGAACATTTGGAGTTAGTGGTAGTGTTTCTACCAATTTGTACGCGACCTATCAAAATAAAAATACCGAAGCTACGATTCAGGGAATTCGACATGTTCTATCACCTACGATTGGGGCAAGCTTCCGTCCAGATTTTGCATCGGAAGAATGGGGTTATTATGATTATTACCGTACGGCAAATGGAATCAAAGAATTGTATTCAAGATTTTCAAATGGTGTTTATGGTGCACCTTCCCAAGGACAATCTGCTTCTGTCAATTTTGGCTTGAGAAACAATTTGGAAATGAAAGTTCGTTCCAAAAAAGATTCAACTGGAAATCAAAAAGTCAAAATTTTTGAATATTTGGACATTACTTCCTCTTATAATTTTGCTGCAGACGAATTCAAATTATCTCCTATACGCATCAATGGTATGACGAGATTGTTTAATCAACAATTGAATGTTCAATTTAGCGCCAATTTCGATCCGTACAAAATCGTATTTGAAGATGGCGTTGAAAGAGGAACAAGAATCAATGAATTAGGAGCTTTCCGTTTGACGAATTATAACATCAATTTCGGGTATAACTTTGACAATAAAACCTTTGGCGGAGGACAAATGGATCCTAAAAAATATTCCAAACGCGGTGATGTCCGAAATGAAAATTTCTATTTTGATGAAGAAGATTATGCCCATTTTACCATTCCATGGAGATTGGGATTGAATTTCAACCATAGCTATTTCAGAAATGACACCCGCGAAGGAACCAATACAACGGTTTTAGCACTTAATGCCTCTATATCTCCATCTCCATTCTGGAGTTTGAGTACTTCAACCTCGTATGATTTCAGAGCGAAAGAATTTTCTCAAGCAAGAATTTCCTTGAACCGTGATTTAAGAAGTTTCAATTTATCGTTTTCTTGGGTACCTTTTGGACAATACAAAACTTGGGATTTCTTCATTGGCATCAAAGCGAGCATCTTGAGCGACGCGGTAAAATACGATGAACGTTCCTCCAACATTTTGAATCAAGCCAATTTCTAAACGAAATTTATTCCCATAAAAAAGCCGAAGGTTTGAATGTTCGGCTTTTGACTTTTATAATGGCTACTATTTTAGTTTGATAATCAGCAAATCTGAACCTCCTTTGTTTTCGGTAATATCGCCATTATTGCTTTCGGTTACACCCACAGCAATAATTGTATTGTCTAATTTTTGAATGGCATCGTACGCAAAATCAAACTGCGCTCCACCCACCGATTTTTGCCAAAGCAATTCGCCAGATTGGTCGGTTTTGATGATCCAAGCATCATTTCCTCCTTTGTTTTGGGTAACATCACCATTGGTACTTTTGGTACTTCCCGAAATCAAAAATCCGTTGTCAGAAGTTAAAATAACCGATCTGGCCGCATCATAATCATTTCCACCATAGGATTTCTCCCAAATCAATTCTCCATTTGGATTTATTTTAATCATCCATAAATCGGCTGATCCTTTGTTTTCGGAAACGAATTGATCTTCGCTTCGCGTATCTCCGACAATAATGAAATTCCCATCACCCGAATGCGTAATGGCACGTGCTTCGTCTATACGTTCACCCCCATAATTTTTGGACCAAAGGAATTCTCCAGTGGAGTTAATTTTAATAATCCAGAAATCATAGGTTCCTAAATTTTGAAACATTTCTGTTTCATAGGAATCAGATGAACCAACGATGATATACCCACCATCTTCCGTTTGAACCGCACCATAAGGAGTATCTGTAAAGAACCCACCATAATGTTTGCTCCATTCTTTTTGACCATTGGCATCGATTTTAATCATCCAATAATTTCCACCAGGATGTCTAACAATCCCTTGACCATTTGAAGCAAAAGCATCCAAAAGTCCGGTTAATAAGAATCCGCCATCTGTAGAAGGTGTGATGATAAATCCTGTATCGCCACCTACAAATCCAAAGGTATTTTTCCAAAGTATATTTCCGTTCGAGTCCAATTTCACCACCCAAGCATCAGAAAGTCCGTGATTGATCCCAACATCTCCATCATTACTCTGGCTATATCCTAAGATAACGTATCCTTGGTCAGAAGTTTGGACGATATCATATCCATGATCATTGGAAGAACCTCCAAGGGTTTTACTCCACTCCAATTCATCATTGGCATTAAATTTCAAAACCCAATAGTCAAAACTATCATCGGTCTTATCTTCAATATCGCCATTCATACTAGACGTTGACCCAATAATGGCATATCCACCATCTTGTGTCAAAACGATCGCTCGACCTTCATCATTTCTAGAACCACCAAAAGTTTCAGTAAATGCCACTTCATTTTGGAAATCATTTGGACTTCCATCTCCAGAATCATCTTCCTTACAACTCCAAACAAGGAGAAATAACAGAAAGATTATATAGTGTTTTCTCATCATTCCTTTTTAAAAATTAAATTATTTCACGACCAATTTTTTGGTAATCGATTGGTTAATTTTCACAAGGTAAATTCCTTTTGCTATACCCGATAAATCAATTTGAACGTTATTCGAATTTAATTTAGATTTCGTTAGTAAGACTTGCCCCACAGTATTGATCACTTGAACATCTTGAATCATTTGATTATTTTGAGTTCGAATTTGAACAAAATTTGTGGCTGGATTTGGAATGATTTGAATTGATTTTTCATTCCAATCTTGAGTTGCCATTGTTTCACTTTCTTTCAAAACAAATAAACCTCCCGAAATGTCGCTCACCACTATATTTCCACTCTCAAAATATGGATAAATACTCCAAGCGCCATCAAAATCTGCGACATTGTTATTGGGAAATGTATCAAAATGACCAATTTCTGTCATCGAATTGGTGGAAGTTCCTACTGTTGAAATATCTATTACTCGCATTCCAGCCGTATAATTGGCCAAATAGAATTTGTTATCTCTTACGTATCCATTGTGGTCAATTGCTGGCGTCGGACCGAAATATTGACTTAGGACTTGAGGATTGTCCAAATCTTGTACATTGAATATGATGGTTCGGGTATTGTTTCCAGAATCCATTTCATCTAATTCATCTCCTAAAATAAAATATCTTTGGTCTTCTGTTAACCAACCTTGATGCGTATAACCCGGAACATTGTAGGTAATGGATGAAATGAATATAGGATTGGATCCATTTGTCACATCTAAAAATACAACATAATTATTGGACCCAAAATTCCCATTGCTGGCAACTAAAATTTGTTTCCCTTGATAATCTGGATCGGGTCCAGAATAGGTTACCACCTGTGCATCATGCGTATAACCACTTCCTCCATATCCCCCAATTTCAAATGGAGCTGTAGGATTGGAAATATCCAAAATAGTTGGTCCTCCTGCATAATTTGGGCATCCCACTAAATAAGCATAAGGTTGCGATTCATTGATGACAATGTTGTGGCAACTTCCAACTCCATTGTACACATGATCTGGCGCAAATACTTGAGGAGAAGTGACGGTGCGTAATCGGGTTAAGTCAAAAACTTGCATACCATGATTACCCGCATCATCTGCGACAATAAACGCATGATTTTGATATACTTTGATATCTCGCCAAAGACTTCCATAGGTTTCGGTAGGAATTCTACCCAAATAAACCGGATTGATTGGGTCCGAAATATCCACAAATCCAGTTCCATCGCTATATCCCACGATGGCATATTCTTTACCCGAACTTGGATCGGTCCATCCCCAGCAATCATTTCCCGATACATTTTGCCCACCCGATAAAACATTTAAGGTTACATGAGATTGTAAATCATATCCATTACAAGAATATTCTCCTGCCATACCATTTACGCATGGCGTTTGACCAAACATGCTAGTTGTTAGGCCAAAGGAAATAAGTAAAATTTTAAGTTTCATGTGTTAAATTAATTTTTGATTCGTTTTTCACTATACTTTTTTGCTAAATTTTCGTTTTAATTAAAATTCTGAAAAGTTTGGATTCACTAAAAAATCCGGATCGGTCAATGTTTTTAAAAAGGCAATAAGATCTTGTTTTTCAGAATCTGAGAGTGGAATTCCAAGAATGCCATTTTCTTGCAACAAAGGATCTAATTGAGGATTCGGAACAATTCCAGATGAATAATGATTTAGAACGGCTTCCAATGAAAGAAATCGTCCATCATGCATATAGGGAGCTGTAACCTCAACGTTTCGTAAACTTGGAACCCGAAATTTCATGAAATCTGCCGAATCCATGGTTACTCTATATCGACCTCCATCAGCCAATTCGGAATTGTAAATCAAACCTGTATTTCGGAAGGATTGATCGGTTTGTAAGACTCCAGCATGGCAGGAACTACAGTTTTGTTCAAATATGTTTTTGCCAGAATTTTCAGCATCTGTTAAAGTAATTTCGCCCTTTAAATATTGATCAAATTTGGAATTATCTGAAATCATACTTGCCATGAATTGGCCCAAAGAATGCAAAATTCTTTCTCCATTGATTTCCTCATCTCCATAAGCAGCCTTGAACAATTGTTTGTATTGAGATTCTTGTTTCAACTTTTGAATGATATCGGGAAAATTAGAATCCATTTCTTCATGAGCTGTAATAGGACTAATGGCTTGTTGATCCAAATCATGAATGACTCCATCCCACATAAAATGCTGCATAAATGCCAGATTTTGCAAAGGTGGAGCATTTCTGATTCCTCTCCTATCCTCTATTCCATGACTTATACCATGACCATGATGTGTAAAAGCAAATTCTTGAATATGACAAAAACCGCAAGAAATAAGGTTGTTTCGAGATAGTTTTCCTTCATAAAACAACCGCTTACCAAGAGCCACTTTGTTTTGGCTCAATGGCATGCGTTCATAGGTTATTTCTGGAAAATAATTGGGAAATGACAACACCAAAATCTCATCAACTGGCATACCTTCTTCTTTGTCTTCTTGACAAGAAAACAGACAAAATAAGGTAAGGCTTCCAATAATCCTCAGAGTGAATTTAAAAAGTCTGAATGGAATCATATCCACTTTAGTTTTGATGTATATGATCAATGCTGAACATTTTGCTAAGATTCTTGGTTACATTTACCAAATGTTCTGAAGAACCCATTGCATCTTGGTTGGAATTGTCTAATAAAATAGGAGTTTCTCCACTTAAAAATTGGTTCAAATCGGCTAGGATATGGATAGCCGGATATCTTTGAGCAGAAACTTCCATCGTAACTGGGAAGGACAATTGAATTTCACGATATAAATTGGGCGTTCCATTTGCTAGAACATCTCCCATATTGCCTGAATGACTGGAAAAATTGACATCGGGTGATTCTGTCCCATATTTTCCTTCCAAAACGGAAAACACATAACCAGCCGCCCAAGACCATGTCATTCCAGCGTTTGAAGCTTGGGCCCAAAATTGACCTTGATGATCCAATCCCAACAAATAGGCATTGGGGCTTATCCCTAATCCAAATTTGATTTGGGTATAATTTCCAGCTGGAATGGAATCTAAGCTAACAGTAATTTCATTCAGAATAGCATTTCCTTGATCAATGATAAAGGCTCCTTTGTCTGGATTGTTGAAATGATACTGAAATTCTTGTCCCGATTGATTGATTAAGCTAATGTTGCTTACAATGTATTGAAGTTTTGAAAACAAATGCTTTTGTCCATTGCTTGAAGTTTGAATGGTTTGATTCAAAATAATCGGACTTAAATCTTTGAATTGATTTTCAAATTTCAATTGGACTTGTCCCCATTCTTCTTGTGTTGATGAGGAATTTTCATCATCTGATGAACATCCCGTAAGCATTAGAAAACCAGAAATCCCCAATGCTAAAAGGTATTTAGTAAGTCTCATCTGTGTGTTTGTTTAAGAATATCTCTAACAAAAATACATTTTTATTTGTTTGTTAACACATAAAACTCTGCGCTTCATTGAATTATAAGAAAGCATTCTAAATGGTCATCAAATGCTGTAATTGGGATTAACATACCGCATTCTTTTTGAAATTTCAATATATTTGCAACTTCACAAACTCGTTCATTGAGCGAGGTATGATGCATAAAACGTTTTAAACAAATGAAAAAGCAAATCAATACAATCAACGCTCCACAAGCGATTGGTCCTTATAGTCAAGCCATTTCTATCAACAATATGTTATTTATTTCTGGTCAGATTCCAGCCAATCCAGAAACCAGAGAAATTGTGACAGAAATTTCAGAGGCAACTCACCAAGTGATGAAAAATTTACAAGCGATTTTAACCGAAGCAGGTGCAGATTTTTCTCATGTTGTAAAAACCACCATTTTCTTAAAAGATATGAATGATTTTGCAGTTGTGAATGAAATTTATGCTTCGTATTTCCAAGACGGAGTTTATCCTGCAAGAGAAACGGTTCAAGTGGCGAAATTGCCAAGTGATGTGAATGTCGAAATCTCCATGATTGCGTTTAAATAAGTAAATGGGAACAGTTTTACGAAATTCTATTGCCGTCCTAATCGGACTAACGGTTGCATTGGTCATCACCATGTTGGGAATTCAATTGAATGATAGTTGGATTGAATATGACTATTCTAAATTCCCTTATGAACATTGGAACCGTGTTATCAAGTATGCAGCTAGAACGCCTGAAGTTAGAGATGAGTTTTTCATCGCACTTTTAATTTCGCAAGGGATAGGTGCCACATTTGGTGGATTGATTACCGCGAGCATTGTGTCAAAAGCAAAAAAAGCCTACGCGGTATTTGTAGGCTTTATCTTATTTTTAATCGCTCTTGGCGATGTGATTTTTACGGCTTATCACCCAACTTGGTATGAATTATCCATCATGCCTGTTCTTTTCTTCTTCTCTTGGTTGGGAGGATTGTTAACCGATGTGGTTTCTAAGAAACTTTCTCCGGCGAAGAAATAGGGTTTTCTGCTAGCCAAATTCCATCTTCAATCAAATGCGCCACATCTTTTCGTTGTGATGCCATTTGCATGAGGTATTCTTTCATGTCTTGATATACCAAGAATTTGGAAGAATAGGCTAATTCGTATAATTCAACGTTTAACAACCATTCCAACGGATATTCAGATTTCAAAATTCCAAAGATTTCGGAGATTTTTCCTTCGTGAATAGCTGAATTTTCTCGCATGGCACGTACTTGCATGTACAAATCTCTTAGTTGTAATTCTTTTGGATCGATTTCCAATTTTTTCGGTTTGGTTTCCAATTCATGCGTAATCATATCAAAGGAAGTGAAATCTGCAGGACCTGCATAGGCAGCTACAATGGATTTCCCAATCGCCATATCATAAACACCCCAATCTGGATGAAACAAAATTTCGTCATAATGCTTCACCGTACAATTCTTCAAGGAAACAATAAGCACTTTTCCTTTTCGATTTCGAGTTCCGGTGATTACTTCTCCTTGAACAGTTATTCCACCTTCAAATTCCAAATAAGTCATTTCACCCTCCTTGATTTTATAGGCTTCCAAATCAAAAGGAGACATATTTTCAATAGCGATGTTGATGTTTTTCAACTTTCCTATTGGCGAACCAAAACCATGTGCATGATAAGAAGTTCCATGTCCAATCAATTCTGTTTCATGATAGGAAAGTGCCGTTGGACCTTCGGTTTGAACATATACTGGATTTCCATGATGATCCTTGATGATGTTTTTAAACACACCAGAAACTTGAATACCCGTATTATATTCGATCGTTCCTAAATTTTTGGACTCAATCAATTGTTCAATCCCTTCTGCACCACCTCTACGCAAGCCCATTTGGTTGGCAAATTGTTCCAACACAAAATTCAAATGTGCGAAATCGGGCGTCACAAATAATTGAGGTTGCGGTTTTGTAATATCAAAGGAAACATCGGCAGCGGTTATATCATACGGTAATTTCAACACTTCGGAACCCATACACCATTTGCTTTCACCAATAGAAGAAAGCAATCCAGCTCCATAAATTTTAGGATTGTCCAAGGTTCCAATTAAACCATATTCGACTGTCCACCAATGAAGGTTTCTAATTTTTGCCATTTCCGATAATTCGGTCATGGAATTTTGCAAATCCAACACATGCTGTTCTGCTCTATCAATCACTTTAGGATCGGATTCACGATCTTCTTTCACGATGGATAAATGTCGAATGGCTTCGTACATTTCATAATCCAATGCCGAAGAAATGGCTTTGCTACCAATCTCTCCAAAACGACGCAAATATTCCGCATATTCTGGATTGGCAATTATGGGTGCATGCCCAGCAGACTCATGAATGATATCGGGAGCCGGCGTATATTCAATGTTTTGAATTTGTCGAATGTCTTGCGCAATCACTAACACATTGTAGGCTTGGAATTCCATAAAAGCCGTCGGAGGAATAAAACCATCTACTGCAACTGCAGCCCAACCGATGTCTTTTAAAATTCGGTTCATCCCATACATACTAGGAATGTATTCCGTGGAGATTCCTGTTTTACGCAATCCTTCTACATAACTACCGTGCGCAACTTTTTTCAAATAATCCACGTTTTTACGCATCACATAACGCCATACAGCTTGATCTACGGGCGTATAGTTTTCGTAATTTTGGTTATTGATAAATTGTTTCAAATGCTCTGGCAATCGCCTCAATACTTCGTTTTCTTCGTACGACATTTCGAAATGTTTTTATTTTTTGCGTTTAGCTAATTTACGGTTTTAATTTGGGAATGGATAATTTGTAGATTTGAATTTGAATTATATCCAATAAAAATCCCTTTCCAATTTCTTGAAAAGGGATTCAAAACGAATCAATTTCGTAAAAATTATTCAGAAACTAACAACCTGAACCCTTCTCCATGAATATTGACAATTTCTACGTTTGAATCGTCTTTCAAATATTTTCTCAATTTGGCAATATACACATCCATGCTTCTCGAAGTAAAATAGTTATCGTCATGCCAAATTCTAGTTAAAGCTACATCTCTCGGCATCAAATCATTGCGATAAATCGCCAACAATCTCAACAATTCACTTTCTTTTGGCGAAAGTTTATGCGAGATGCTTCCAATTTGCAATTGACGCAATTTTGCATTGAAATTGAACTTCCCGATTTTGAATTCTTCTTGTTCAAATTTTTCTTCGTCAGCCGAATGTCTCTGCAATACCGCTCTGATTTTATACAATAAAACTTCTGAATCAAAAGGCTTTAATATATAATCATCAGCACCAATTTTATAACCATTCAATACGTCTTCACGCATGTTTTTTGCGGTTAAAAAAATGATAGGCTGCTCACTTTTCAAATCTTTGATTTCTTTTCCTAATGTAAATCCGTCTTTTTTAGGCATCATTACATCTAGGATACACAAATCAAACTCCCCCGATTTATACTTTGCTAAACCATCTTCACCATCAATTGCATGGGTTACATCAAAGTCATTTATGGCAAGGTAATCTTTAAGAACTGCTCCAAAACTTGGATCATCTTCTACTAAAAGTAGTCTTTGTTTGTCATTCATGTTAGTATTTATTTAGTTGGCAGTTTTATATAAAATACACTTCCTTTCCCTACTTCACTTTCGGCAAAAACTTGGCCTTTATGCAATTCAACAATTTTCCTTACATACGCCAAACCAAGACCATGACCTTTCACGTTGTGTACGTTTCCAGTTTCTTCTCGGTAGAATTGGTCAAAAATCTTTTTCAATACAGATTTTGACATCCCAATTCCCTCATCTTTCACCTCTATAACGATATTTCCCTCGTTATCATTGTATGTTTTAACAAATATTTGCGGATTTTCTTTGGAATATTTCCTCGCATTATCCAAAATATTGTTAAGTGTGTTCTCTAAATGGAAAGAATCACCGTCTATTAATACACTGCTTGCTTGATAATCTTCAAAAATAGTGCCATTTAAGTTACCTACGATGAAGCGCATAGTCGATACACTTTTTTTGACCAATTCTTGGATATTTACTTCTTGTAAATTGATGTCAACTTGGTTTCGTTCCAACTTCGCCATTCTCAACACCATTTCGACCTGAGCGTTCATACGCTTGTTCTCTTGTTTGATTAAATCTGCATAGTATTTCACTCGGTCAGGATCGGCAATGATTTTATCATTTTTGATCGCATCTGTGGCAATGTTAATCGTGGCAATAGGCGTTTTGAATTCATGCGTCATATTGTTGATGAAATCGGTTTTGATTTCTGAAATATTACGCTGAAGCTGCATATAGTAAATAGCCAAAGAAAACACCGAAATAATGATGATGGTAAAAATTATCGTCAACATTACTATCGGGATAATCGGACCCAAAATGGACAATTGTTTGTCGGGAAAATAGGTAGATATTAAATATTGCGGTTTTTCTTGGTTATCATAAAAAATAGGAATGGTATATTCTCTTTCTTTGTTATCAAATTCCTCCGTAGCTACTTTCGTCATGGTAGAATCCGCCTTCAAAACGGCTAATTGAGGATGAGATTGCACCCCTCTTTTGCGTAATTCTCGCGTGAAAATAGAATCCAACACTTTAATATCTAGACGTTTATCAATGGGTTTATTCCCTGCATCTAATCGCGCTAATCTCTCAATGGTATAATTTGAATTTTTAAAATTTTCTTCTGTATCAATTGTGAAGTTTTGAATCATATTGGCCCCAGAATCCTTCGGGATTTTGAGTACTTGCTCTTGCGAATATAAATCCGCTCGAATCAAACTATCGTTGTATTGACCCGACAAAGGCACAACGGAACGCTCCAAAATGTATCTTGTAAGGGTAATATAGGTAGTTCCGGCTGAATCTTGAACCAATTGAGATGACATCACTTGTGGTTTATCTCCACCTGCTTTGAAATCATTGTGAACGTTTTCAAAACGCTTGTAATATTGATTCAATTCTTGTTTTGAAACCTCATCTACCGTTTCATTTAAGGCTTGATATACGCGCCCATTGAATTCTTCGGTATGTGAAACAAACACTTTCTGTGTCCAATAAAATTGAATAATGACCAATCCAATGAGTGCCACACTCATTAAGATGATCAATATTTTATTAAATCCTTTTTTCATAGATGTTAGTACAAACTTAAGCTTTCCCGAAATGTTAAAATTGCCTTTAACACTTATTAACTTCTTTGAATCCTCTTTAACAATTTTTTGTACGTCTTATGGAATTGATTTTTCAAATCTTCCAAACTGGCATTATTGTATAAAACGAAATCTGATTTCTCGATTCGTTGTTCATCTGTCCATTGATTGGCAATTCTTGCTTGGACTTGTTCTTGGGTGACTTGATCACGTTCCATCACGCGCTGGATTCGGATGGACTCATCGGCTGCCACAGTTAGAATAAAATCACAGTCTTTATAGGAACCACTTTCAAACAAAATCGCAGCTTCTTTCACCACAAATTCTGAATTTTGTAGGCTTACCCATTCTTGGAAATGATGAAAAACTGCTGGATGAACAATTGCGTTTAAAGCGGCTAATTTTTCCTTGTTTTCAAAAACTTGTTCCGCAACAAACTTCCGATTGTATTCATTGTTTAGATAAGTTTCAGGTCCAAATAAATCAATCAATTGAGATTTGAGTGATGGATTTTCATTCATCAATAATTTCGCCTCCTTATCGGAATCATAGACGGGAATTCCTTTTTCAAGGAACCATTTCCCGATGGTCGATTTCCCTGAACCAATTCCACCTGTTAATCCTAGAATGTACATTTCGAAATGTTAAATTTTCTGTCAAATTTGCAAAAAAAAACCGAAGCTTAACTTCGGTTTTACGTATGATTTTATTGAATTAATCAACTTTTTCAACGCCTGATTTATATCGGGCTGAACTCAATTCTCTGGAAATTGCTGCTCTTTCAAATTTAATTTTGCCAGCACCCGTTTCCAAAACAACTGTATCTGGAGAGATTTCAACAACTTTCCCGTGAACTCCGGAAGTTGTTACTACCCAATCCCCTCTTTTCAGTTCTTCTTGGTACTTTTTTTCTTGTTTTTGCTTCTTCATATTGGGACGGATCATCAAAAAGTACATGATCAAAAACATCCCACCAAACATGATCAAGGTTGACCAACCTTGTCCTCCTGCTTCCTGTAAAAAAATATATGCCAATTGTTTCATTTTATAAAATTAAGATCCTTGCAAAGTTTGCATTGGATTGTTGCTCTTTGCATTGGTTTCTGGCAATGTAGCCATGAATGTACAAGTTTCTTTTCCTTTTACTGTATTGGTTGTCAATGTAACCGTTTTTTGTTGTCTTCCCGCTTGCGTTCCTGCATCATAGGTAATTTTGATAGAGTCTGTTGCTCCAGGTGCGATAGGTTGTTTTGGGAATTCAGGAACAGTACATCCACAAGATCCTTTTGCATCTTTAATGATCAATGGAGATTTTCCTGTATTGGTAAATTTAAAGTAGTGATCCACTTTTGCTCCTGTTGGCAAGTTTCCGAAATCATAGGTCTCAGACTCAAACGTTAAAACCGCTGCTGTTGCAGGATCAACTACTGAAGATGCTTGTTCTTGTTTCTCAGCATCTGTAAATAATTTCGATGCATTATCTTGTTTACATGAAACTAAACCTAAAACTGCAAATAATGAAATTGCTATTAAATTACTTTTCATTTTTCTTATTTTTATTGTGATGTATTAAAGGGACTAAAGTTAGTAAATCTATTTTAATAATTATATACCCTTCATTTCTTTCAAGGAACGATCCAAAATACCATTGACGAAAATTTTACTTTTTTCGGTTGAATAGATCTTCGATAATTCGATATATTCATTCAAGGTAACCTTGGGTGGAATGTTCGGAAAATATTGAAATTCCGTTAAGGCCATTTGCAATAGTACTAAGTCCAATACAGCTATTCGATCGATTTCCCAGTTGGTAGCTTTTTCTTCTGTCAACTTCAAAGTAGCATCGTTATAACGAATGGTTCGACGGAATAATTCTACAATAAAATCACGATCTTCATCGTCTTTGTAAACTTTGAACAATTTCAAGGTTCCAGTGCTTTTGGCGATAAAGGATTTTAAAGTAGTCACCACCATGGTATTGGCTATGTACACATCGTCTGCCCAAAAAATATTTCGTTCTTCAAACCATTCATGAAGCGTTTCATTGGGTGCAATGTATTTTTCAAAAATATCGATGATAAATGCTTTGTCTTGTTCAAAAGATTGAATCGGATCATTCATGTATTCTTCATACTCTGGACTCGAAACAATTTCTTTGTAAATCGAATTTGGATAGGTATCCAAAATATCCCAATTCAATTGTTTGTTTTTAGACGTGTAGGAATTTAATTCCTCGTTTTCATCTAAAATTCTAAAAATCTGATTGTTGACAAATTTTAAATTCGGATTTAAATCTTCCTTGGTTGGGAAATTTTTGTTTTTCCCTAATTCAATTTTGCTTTCTGCAATTGTTTTTTGGAAGTAAATTAAGTTAAGAAGATAAATGTATAAGTCGTAAATTTCGTCAACTCCTTTTAACATGTTTTTTTCAATCGTCCTTTGGTCTCCTTCTTCTCCAGACGTTTTCCAAGCATAAATTGCTTGCATTGCTTTTTCGCGAAGTTGTCTTCTCCCTAACATAATTTCAATGGTTCATTTCAATTTTACATTCTCGTGGCCTTGATCTAAATCGCTGTATCCTATCCACAACTGAAAATCACTAACCGCACTTTTTCCTAAAGTTAAAATGCTTTAGCGACTGCAAAGGTAAGCAAAAAGCAGTAACTTTGCGCAGTGAAGGAATTACAATCTTTAAATAAATTTTTGTGGAAATATCGTTGGAAACTCCTAGCTGGTTTTCTGATGATTGTTGCCTCTAACTTTATTTCTATTTATTCCATCAATTTCGTTGGAAAAGCTATCAACCAAATTGAAACCATCCTTGTACAATATCAAAACGGAACTGTTAGCAATTTAGATCTTGTTAAAAAGAGTTTGATGTATGCTGCACTTTTGTTCATTGGATTGAAAATTGTTGCAGGATTATTAACCGTTGGAGTTCGATTGATGATCATTGCAACTTCTCGTCATATCGAATACGATTTAAAAAACGATATTTTCCAGCAATACCAAAATCTATCCTTATCCTTTTATAAAAAGAATAAAACGGGTGATTTGATGAACCGAATTACAGAAGATGTCGCTTTTGTTAGAATGTATTTAGGTCCTGGAATTATGTATCCGATCAATTTAATTTCCACCGCAACGATTCTTTTGGTATTTATGATCAACATAGATCCTATGATGACTTTGTATACCTTGGGGCCTTTGCCCATTTTATCTTTTTTGATTTACAAAGTAGCTTCTACCATCAATCAAAAAAGCAAGGATGTTCAAAAACAACAATCCCATATTTCTTCTATCGTTCAAGATACTTTCTCTGGAATCCGAGTGATCAAATCCTTTAACACCGAGAATTCCACCGAAGAAAGTTATGAAAAAGAGGCTGCATCATACGAGAAAAAGTCTTTGTCTTTGGCTCAAACGGAAGCTTTCTTTTTTCCTTTGATGATTTTGATTGTCGGAGTAAGTAATTTACTCATTCTCTATATGGGTGGCGTTCGCTATGCAGAAGGAAAATTGGATATTGGGGTCGTTGCTCAATATTTTATGTATTTGAATATGTTGATTTGGCCTTTTACCAGTTTAGGTTGGGTTACAATGTTAATCCAACGTGCTGAAGCTTCTATGGGTCGAATCAATGAATTTTTAAAACAAGAACCCGAAATCCAAAATACCGTTGAAGAATTAACTCCAATAGCAGGAAAAATCGAGTTCCGAAATGTAAGTTACACCTATCCGAACACTGGAATTCAGGCATTGAACAATGTTTCATTTACGATTGAAAAAGGACAATCCATGGCCATCATGGGAAAAACAGGTTCAGGAAAATCGACCAT
Source organism: Moheibacter stercoris (assembly GCF_040545805.1). Classification (NCBI taxonomy): domain Bacteria; kingdom Pseudomonadati; phylum Bacteroidota; class Flavobacteriia; order Flavobacteriales; family Weeksellaceae; genus Moheibacter; species Moheibacter stercoris. The sequence continues at coordinate 64,311 of NZ_JBEPMO010000007.1, read as the reverse complement.
TGCATTATTATTGGCTCGAATGCTACAACCTTCGTCAGGACAAATATTGATTGACAACATTCCGTATGAGAATTTGAATTTGAATTCACTTCGTGAAGCCATTGGATTTGTGCCACAAGAATCCTTTTTGTTTTCCGATACAATTGCGCATAATATTTTGTTTGGAGTGGACGACGAAAAAGACCTTGACAAAGCAAAAAAATATGCCAATAAAGCAGCTGTTCACCAGAACATTGAAGGTTTTAAGGAACAATATGAAACCATTCTTGGGGAACGAGGCGTTACGCTTTCGGGTGGACAAAAACAGCGTGTTTCCATTGCAAGAGCTTTGATCAAAGAACCCGAAATTTTGGTTTTTGATGATAGTTTATCGGCTGTCGATACCGAAACCGAAGAAGAGATCTTACGCAATTTACAATCAGAAATCAATCAAAAAACGACTTTGATCATCACCCATCGCGTTTCCTCCGCTAAAAATACTGACCACATTTTGGTTTTGGATGATGGTAAAGTTGTGGAATATGGAACGCACGTTGATTTATTGGAAAAAGAATCGGCTTATTATGCTTTGGTCAAAAAGCAATTGATGGAGATTGAAAACAATTAAAATTTCAGCTCTCAAATTCCAATTCAAATCCATCAACCCTCTGAATTTTAACGAAAATAATTGGTAATTACTGATTTTTTTATAGATTTGTTAGCAAAGCATTAACATTTCTTAATTAATACATGATGGGCGACAATGAACATTTAGAAAGAACTGAAGCTGATGGGATATACTCCAAGGTATTGAGAGCAGGCAGAAGAACTTACTTTTTTGACGTAAGAGAAACAAGAGCAGGCGATTATTATCTTACAATCACAGAGAGCAAAAAGAATACGAATGAGGACGGATCTTTTTTCTACAAAAAGCACAAAATTTATTTATACAAAGAGGATTTTGGAAATTTCAAAGAAATTTTAGATGAAATCACTTCGTATGTGGTAGATAAAAGAGGGGAAGAAGTAATTTCTGAACGTCACCAAAAGAATTTTGAACCACAAACAGAAAGCCTTGTTTCAAATCAAGTGAAATCAACCACCGATTCTTATACCGATGTTGATTTTGATGATATTTAAGGTTTGAAGTTAAATTAACAGAATTGAGTAAAATAAAAAAACCGTCTTGTGAGAAACAGGACGGTTTTTTTGGTATATAGAATTTCTATTATCCGTTTAATAAAGCTTCAATTTTCTCTTGCTCTTCTTGTGCCAATTCAGCATCGACCAAAATACGTCCAGAGTGCTCGTCAGAAATAATCTTCTTACGTTGCGCAATGTCCATTTGTCTTTGTGGTGGAATGGTAAAGAATGAACCTACTGAAGCATTTCTGTTTACAGGAACAACTGCCAAACCATTTTTCATATTGGAACGAATGCGTTTGTATGCTGTAAATAAACGCTCATCCAATACGCTAGAAAATTCTTCTGATTTTTTCAACAAGAATTCTTCTTCTTTTTCTGTTTCTTTTACAATCGAATCCAATTCCGCTTTTTTGTGCCCTAAGTGCGTACGCATAGAGTCCAATTTGGTATTGATTTCTTCTTGCATTTGTTTTTTATGATCAATTTTGGCATTGAATTCTTTGATTCTCTTTTCAGACAATTGAATTTCCAATTCTTGGAATTCAATTTCTTTAGCCAAAGCATCAAATTCGCGATTGTTACGAACGTTATCTTGTTGCTTTGCATATTTTTTCATCAAAGCTTCAGAATTTTTAATGGCTTCTTTTTTCAACTTAATTTCACCATCCAATTCTTTGATTTCTTCATCAATTTTTTGAATTCGGGTTTCCATTTGAGCCACGTCATCGCTTAAATCTTCCACCTCTAAAGGCAATTCCCCGCGAGTGTTTCTGATTTCGTCTAAACGTGAATCAATTAGTTGTAAATCATACAATGCGCGTAATTTTTCTTCTACGCTCATTTCTTTTTGCTGATCTTTCTTTGCCATATCTTATTTATAATGAACAGGATTCGTATTAATCTCTGAATTTAGGACTGCAAAATTAGGAAATTTTTCTGACAGATAAGCAGTTAATAAAATTTTAGTGAATTGTTCTGACTCATAATGGCCTATATCGGCCAATAAAATCTCATTTTCTGCTTGAAAAAAATCATGGTATTTCAAATCGGCTGTCACAAAAACATCGGCTCCTTTCTGTTTTGCATCCTTAATCGCAAAACTTCCTGAACCTCCTAAAACAGCCACTTTTTTCACTTTTTTGTTTCGTAATTTGGAATGACGAATTATTTCGGCCTTCATGTTGATTTTCAAATAGTCGAAAAAGTCCAATTCGTCCATTTCCTCTTCCAATTCCCCAATCATTCCCATCCCAATGGTTTGATTTTTATTTTCCAATGCTAAAATTTCATAGGCAATTTCTTCGTAGGGATGAGTAGCGCGCAAAGCTTTCAAAATCGACTGTTCCAAATGCTTGGAATAAATGGTACTAATTCTGATTTCGTTTTCTGTATGAATTTCCCCGATTGAACCCACAAAAGGATTGGCTCCTTCTGTTGCACGAAATGTTCCTTTTCCTTCTAGATTGAAACTGCAATAATCATAGTTCCCTACACTTCCAGCACCAGCTTCTAACAAAGCATTGCGAACGGCTTCTGCATGTTCAACAGGTGCATAGGTAATCAATTGTCTCAAGGTTGCATTTTGAGGAATTAATATTTCGGTATTCTGTAATTTCAATTGCTGACATATCTGGTAATTGACGCCAAACTGCGAATTGTCCAATGCTGTATGTGTCGCATAAATCGCAATATCATGTTTGATCGCTTTTTGAACGACAAGTTCCACATAAGTCTTCCCAGTTAATTTTTTCAATCCAGAAAATACAATCGGATGAAAACTCACAATGAGATTGGCTCCTTTTTCAATGGCCTCTTCCACAACTGCCTCCAAAGTATCCAAAGTCACCAATATTTTTGTGACTTCGGTTTGGGCATCGCCTACCAAAAGTCCCACATTGTCAAATCCTTCTGCATAAGCAGTAGGCGCTAATTTTTCAAGTTCTTGAATTACTTCACTAATTTTCATTCCTTATAATTGTTATGGTTGCAATTTAACCAAATCCTCTGATAAAATGAACTAATTTGAACCAGCTATTTCTTAGAATTCCTTTTCTCAAAATTTATAAAATCAGTATATCTGAAAATAAAAAAAACCTCATTTGATCCAACAAATGAGGCTTCCATATTTTAAAAACTAAATTTTATTAATCTAAAATTTCCATATCGAAATACAAGGTTGCATTTGGCGGAATGATTCCTCCTGCTCCTTGTGCTCCATATCCTAATTCAGGCGGAATGATCAAGAAGACTTTCGTTCCTTTTTTGAACAAAGTCAATGCTTCCATCCATCCTTGAATCAATTGAGTAACACCAACTGTTGCAGTCAATGGCATGTTGCGTCCAAATGAAGAATCCAACACAATCCCATCGTTTAAACGTAAAGTATAATGAACGTTTAATTCGTCACCATGTTTCGGCATTTCACCTGTTCCTTCTTTTTCAATAAAGTATTTCAAACCAGAAGCGGTGCTTTGCGCTTTTGCTGTCAATTCTTGTTGACGATCAATTTCTACTTTTGCTTCTGCCAATTCTTTTGCTTTCTCTGCCTCTTGTCTTGCTTTTTCAGCTTCTTTGAAATCAGCTAACTTTTTTGGGTAAGCTGCCTTTGCTGCTTCAAAAGCTTTTCCTCCATCGTAATTTTTGTATTTATCCCCTTTTTTGATGATGCTTACTTTGTTCATCACGATATCTTCTTTCGGACGATCTTGCGCTCCTTTTTCTACAGAAACGATTGCATCAATCACGTCTAATCCGTCGATAACTTGTCCAAAAACAGTATGACGACCATCTAACCATGGAGTTGCAACTTCTGTGATGAAGAATTGACTTCCATTGGTTCCAGGGCCAGCATTTGCCATTGACAAAATCCCTTTTTTATCGTGTTTTTTATCAGAGAAAAATTCATCTTCAAAATCATATCCAGGTCCACCTGTTCCTTTTCCATCTGGATCACCTCCTTGGATCATGAAATCTTTGATAACACGGTGAAAAATGATTCCATCATAAAAAGGAGTTCCCAACGGTTTCGCTTTGTTTTCTTTGGTTCCTTCTGCTAATCCAACAAAGTTGGCAACGGTCAAAGGAGCTTCTTCCTCAAACAATTCGATCGTCATGTTTCCTTTGCTTGTTTCCATTTGGGCATACAAGCCATCCTTTAAATTATTGTATTCTTCTTTACTCATTGAATTTGGTATTTTGACAGTTGAACAGCTTGCGAAAAAAACTGCCGCTGTCAGGATTGATATAATTTTTTTCATGTTATCTCGGTTGTTTTTCTATTGTTTGAATATGTATTTTAAATATCAAGGGTTCATTTCCTTTAATTTTATTTCGGTCACCATATCCACCATACGCCAAGAAAGAAGGCAACAAAACGGTTGCAGAATCTCCTTTTTCAATCATTTGCAACGCAACTTGAATTCCTCTTGGCAAATCAGATCTTCCCATCATAATGGTCTGAGTTCCTAGTTCTTCTTCTGAATAAATAATTTCATTGGAAAAATTCGAAACTTCATAATCATATTTTACAACATCACCTGTTTTAGCCATTGTTTCCGTTGCAATACCCGAATTGGAAATCCAAAATCCGTATTGCGTTCGAACAAATTTTTGACCTATACTATCGATATAATTTGCAATCAATTCGTTGTCTTCTGCTAAAATCTGTTTGTTTCGATCTTGTGAAAATTGCATGAATTTCTCTCGATCGTCTTCGTAATTCACAGGTTTTTGAATCACTTTGTTTTTACAAGCGATGGTACTCAATAAAACGAATATGATGGCTAATTTTCTCAAATTCTAACTTCTTGTAATTCTTCTTTATACTCTTCCAATAAATCTGCAAATTTCTGAATGGTTTGTTCCATATTCAGATCTGACCTTCCTCCTGCAGCATTGATATGCCCGCCTCCATTGAAATGTTTACGTGCAAAACTATTCACATCGAAATTCCCTTTTGATCGAAACGAAATTTTAATGAAATTATGTTGTTGATCCTCAATAAATATGGCCGAAAAGACATAATCATTGATTCCCAAACCATAATTAACAAAACCTTCGGTATCTCCTTTTTGGGAATTGTATTCCAATTGTTGCTTGCGTGTCAAATGCATACAAGCCGCACGTTTCTCTGGAAAAACTTTTAAAGAATCCAACGCCAATCCCAATAATTTCAAACGTGTTGGAGATTGTGTGTCAAATACGTTGTTGTAGATTTTGTCAATTTCAATTCCTCTTTCCAACAATTCGGCGACAACTCGATGAGTCGTTGCTGATGTATTGCGAAAACGGAAATTGCCCGTATCGGTCATGATTCCTGTATAAATACATTCTGCAATGGTTTTGTCAATTTTGTCCAAATGATTCATCGCATCGATAAAATTGTACACCATTTGACAAGTTGCCGGAATCGTCACATCGGAATACATGAAGTCAAATTCTTCTGGTTCCTGATGGTGATCAATCATGACTTTTGGAGCTCTTGCTTCCCGAATCCATTCGCCTAATTCGTCAATTCGACTAATCGAATTAAAATCCAAAATGAAAATGATTTCGGCTTTTTCGATTAAGATTCGAGCTTTGGCTGGATTGTATTCCGCAATGACAATCTTTTTGGCACCGTCCATCCATTTTAAAAATTTCGGAAAATCATTGGGTGCGACAATTTCACAATCATGTCCTAATTGGGACAAATAATGAGACATTGCCAGCGTAGAACCAATGGCATCACCGTCTGGATTTCTATGTGGCAAAAGGACAATCCTTTTGGGTTGAAGTAATAATTCTTTTAAACTTTCAAAATTCTGCATCTGCATAGGTTGCGAAGATACTTCATAATGTACAAAGTGGAAAATTTCGTACTTGAAAATTACATTTCCTAAATTTGATTGATAGAATTTACTATAAATCCCTTTTCTTCAACAATCTAAAAGACAAAAACCAGAATAATAGGGTATAAACAATCGCTACGATGACAAAACTGATATCGACTTTCCCTAAACTAAAAACTTCTAATCCATTAATAAAATTCATGGGTTCAAATTCTGGAAACTGAATCAAATTATAGGATGTATTCAAAGGCAAATACTCGCTTATCCAAAATTTTGTCTGAGCAGCTTTTTCAAAATCCCAATCCAAACGAAATGCATAAATCATGAATTCGACTAAGTGAAATGCTTTTTCAATCATCCACCAAACGACAATTCCTAATAAGGCAAACGCACTTTTTTTCAAGAAAATGGAAAAAAACAAACAGATGGAAAAGAACAGCATGAGTTTCAAAAAGTAAGCGCCAATAAATTCCACGCCACTGAAAAAACTATTGTCGTTTGGAAAAATAAATACACCTAAAATAAAGGTAATGACCAAAACAAAGAGTGTGGACAAAGACGCAAAAACAAAGTTTGTCAAAATTTTGGATTGAATAAATTCTCTTTTGCTCAAGCCATCTATAAGATTTTGTTTCAAAGTACCATTGGAATATTCATTGGTTACATTGGTGATGATGATCACTGCCAAAAAGATTTTGGCAATCGCAAACATATAGGTCATATTTTGCCAAACAACTGGGAAGTTGAACATACCCAATTTGGCTAAATTCAATGAAAATTCCCCAACATTGGGTTTGATCATCGCAATTCCCACACCCATCAAAATCAACATCACAAAATACAAGATGGTGAAAATTCTCGCTGTTTGATAATAGAAAATTTTATTCCATTCAATTAATAATAAACGGATCATACTATTTTAATTTTTGGGTGATTTGTAAAAACTGTTGCTCTAAACTTTCTTTGCGTTTGACCAAATGGTTGACCACAACCCCTTGTTCAAATAGAAGTTTGTTCAAAGATTCTGAACTAATATCTTCTTTTAAAATCGCTTTGAAATAACCTCCTTGAGAAGTGATTTTGTCGAAATAAGGCATGGATTCCAAGAAATTCTGTAGTTTTTGAGAATCATTGGAACCAACTTCAATGTATCCATAACTTGCCGTCATCTCATCAACAGATCCACTGTAAAGAGTTTTTCCTCTTTCTAAAATCACCACATGAGAACAAACTTTTTCAACCTCATCCAACAAGTGACTTGCTAAAATGATGGTGGTTCCTTGCGCCGCAATATCTTGGATGATTTCTCTAATTTTGATAATCCCTTGAGGGTCTAAACCATTGGTCGGTTCATCTAAAATCAACACATCTGGATCATTTAACATTGCGCCTGCAATCGCTAATCGTTGTTTCATCCCCAATGAAAAAGTTGAGAACTTATCGTTTTTGCGCTCCCATAAACCAACGATTTTTAATTTCTCTTCAATTTTCAGATAATCTGCCCCTTTGATTTCGGCCACGATTTCTAAGTTTTTCTTGGCTGATAAATACGGATAGAAATTAGGTCGCTCGATGATGGCTCCTACTTTTTTTAGGGATTCAATGGAATGTTCTTCTCCAAACCATTTCCAATTTCCTGAAGTCGGATTTACGACATTCAAGATCATTCCCAAAGTGGTGGATTTCCCACTTCCATTGGGGCCTAATAGCCCATAAACATTTCCTTTTTCAACCGAAAAACTTAAATCATTGACGGCAGTCAATTTTCCAAATTGTTTCGTAAGGTTATTGATTTCCAAAACTTTTTCCATACTTCAAATATTCAATGAAGAAACTAGTTGATTTTTCATATTGGTAGTAGGATTTTAAAATATGTAACAATCAGAAACCAAAAAACTTCAAAAGTTTTCACCTTTGAAGTTTTTAGATAAATTTTAATTTTTTCAATTTTTTATTTCACATCATATTTTCCAGGATTTTCAGCAAACATTTCCTTACAACCTTTGCTACAAAATCCAATCACTTTTCCGTTATAATGAAGGGTATCTGATAAATATTCTGCCGTTACCATTTCACAAATTGGATCAATTTTATTGTCTACTTCCACATTTAGTTTTTGAGAAGCTTCCATCTGATGTTCGTCAACTTTGTTGATTTCAATCGTTTCCTCTTTTTTATTGTCACATGAAATAAAAACTAAGGAAAGAACCCCAACCAATGCAATCAATTTTTTATTCATACTAATGTTTGTTTATAGATTATAGATTCGTTTTATTCTTGAAGTAGAATCAAAATATCTTCTTTCAAGTAATTTATTTCGGGATGGAATTCGCCACCCAAACTTTCAATTTGCCCTTCAGCATCAGAATAATTTAAACCAGAATAATACAAAATGGGCATTCCTTTTTCGTCGTAACGTGACCGAATCATCCCATTTTTATCGACCAATGCCAATTTCCCACTATGGTTCAATCCTTCTGAAGATGCATAATCTTTCCCAATGTAAATATTAAATTCCTTGCTCACATTGTAAATATAGTCTCGATCTCCCGTTAGAAAATGCCAATTTGGATTTTGAACTTTCAATCGGTTTTTTTGAATTTTTAAAATTTCTGGTGTGTCACGTTTTGGGTCAATGGTGATGGAAATAACGCCAAAATCAGGATGGTTGATTTCCTTTTCAATCTCCATAATATTGGTTTTCATCACAGGACAAATGGTCGGGCAGTTCGTGAAAAAAAATTCCACCAAATACACCTTTCCCAGCATGTTTTGATTGCTGATTTTTTGGTTATCCTGATTGGTCAGTTCGAAATTTGGAACCTTCATAACCGTAAACAATTCCGAACGATTGAAGTTTTTGTAGAGAATAAAAACGACAATTGAACTTATGACCAAAATCAATCCAACAATAAATTGCTTTTTCATGAGAAATAATCTTCCTCCAAATTTACGAATCGATTGGAAAATAAATTCCCAATATAAATCAGTTAATCTAGCATTCGATAATTTATAAAGAATATCCTTTTTTTATTTAGAATTATTCTATAGTTTTGCGTTTATTTAGAATTAATAAAAATAACAAACATTTGAATAAATGAAAAAATTTAGCATAGCATTACTATTAATTGCCTCAGTTGCAAACTCATCATGTAAAAACGACACTCAGTCGACAAATGAAGAAACGACAACTTCAACTCCAGTTGACAATCAAAAAATTGTCACACTTAGTGGAGCTATTACCGAAACAGTAGCCGCTTTGGGTAAAAGTAGTGAAATCGTGGGACGCGATGTTACGAGTACTTTTCCAGCAGATTTAACAGCTACAGATTTAGGTCATGTAGGAAGAGGTATGACCGTTGAAGGTGTGATGGCTACTAATCCGACTTTGGTTATCGCATTGGAAAAAGAAGCAGGATCTGAGGTTTTGACCAAAGTAAAAGAATCAGGAATCAAAACAGAATTTGTTCCACAAGAATATTCAGTAGAAGGTGCTAAAAACTTAATCAAATCTGTTGCTAGTTTAATTGGTAGTTCAGAATTCCAACCATTATTGGATAAAATTGACTCCGATATGGCTCAAGTTCAACCTATCGAGAAAAAACCAAAAGTCTTGTTTATTTATTCAAGAGCCAATATGTTGATGGTTGCTGGAGCAAAAACTCCAATGGAAGCCATTATCAATTTGGCAGGTGGAGAAAGTGCTGTAACCGAATTTGAAGAATTCAAACCCTTAACACCTGAATCTTTAATACAAGCCAATCCAGATGTCATTTTAATGTTTGACAAAGGAGTTGAAGGTTTAGGAGGATTGGAAGCAGTTTTGAAAGTTCCAGGTGTTGAACAAACCAATGCAGGGAAAAACAAAAAAATCATTTCCTTGGACGGAGGTTTGTTAACCAATTTCGGTCCTAGAACAGGTGAAGCTGCTTTGGAATTGAACAAATTATTGATCGAAGCGACAAAATAATAATTACACAAATTCCCCAATTGAAGTTTCTGAAAACTTCAATTGGGGTTCTTTTTTTCCATGCAAAATAAACTTCTCCTATATCTTATTTTAAGCATAATTCTGTTAATCGCTTTAGCGATTGGGGCTTTATTTATGGGTGTTTATGATTTTGGTGGAAAATCGCCTATCAGAGTTTTGCAACAAATCATCGCCCATGATCCAAACATCAATTTAAGCGAAAAATATGTCCTTTGGGATGTACGTATGGCACGAATTGTTATGGCAATTCTTGTCGGAAGTATTTTAGCCGTTTCGGGTACTGCGATGCAAGGAATGTTCAAAAATCCTTTGGCAACGCCTGATTTAATTGGAATTACAGCGGGTGCAACTTTAATGGCTGCCATCACCATTGTTTTAGGCAGTTTTTTCCGTCACCTTCTCCCCGATTATTTGCAATTTTCCTTGCTAAGTATCGCCGCATTTGTAGGTGCATTAATTACAACCATATTGGTATACAAAATGTCCACAACTCAAGGAAAAACCAACGTCATTATCATGTTGCTTTCGGGAGTTGCAATTTCTGCTTTGGGATTTGCTTGTACTGGATTCCTCATTTATTTGTCCAAAGAAGAACAATTACGTGATTTGACGTTTTGGAATTTAGGAAGTCTGGGCGGAGCAACATGGGTAAAAAATGGAATTCTTTTGGTGGTTATGATCCTTTCTTATTCTATTTTAATTACCAAAGGAAAAGCTTTAAACGCCATGATGTTGGGCGAAAAAGATGCTGAACATTTAGGAATTCCTGTTGAAAAAATAAAAAAACAAATCGTCGTTTTGGTAGCGTTGATGGTCGGAGCTTGTGTGGCATTTTCAGGAACGATTGGATTTGTTGGCTTAATTGTTCCGTATATATTACGCCTAATATTCAAATCCAATTACCAAATCATTTTGCCGCTTTCGGCAGTGATGGGAAGTATCTTATTGTTGGTTGCTGACACTTTTAGCCGAACGGTTGTAGCCCCATCTGAAATTCCGATTGGTGTTTTAACTGCATTTTTGGGTGCGCCTGTATTTATTGCGATTTTAATTCGATATAAAAATTCCATGTAATGATAAAGGGAACTAACATAACCTATTCTCATAAGAATTTTCCCATATTGAATGAGATAAATTTGACAGTTGAATTCGGGGAATTTTTAGCCATCGTTGGCCCAAATGGCGCAGGAAAATCAACTCTTTTAAGTGTGTTGGCCAATGAAATTTCTATTGTCAATCCAAAAGATGTTTTGTTCAAAGAGAAAGAATTTAAACAATGGAATTTAAAAGATTTAGCTCATAATAAAGCGAAATTTTCTCAACATAATCCCGCAGAAATTACTTTGGTCGTAAAAGATGTCGTAATGATGGGACGTTATCCCTACTTTCATTCGACTCCATCTCAAGTTGATTTTTTGGCTGTTGATGAATCTATGTCGGAAACCGATGTAACCCATTTGAAAGATCGTGAATACAATACGCTTTCTGGTGGTGAAAAACAAAGGGTACATTTGGCGCGAGTTTTGGCACAATTAAAAAATGACATTCATCAAAAATTGATGTTTTTGGATGAACCTTTGAATAATTTAGATGTGAAACATCAATACAAAGCTTTGCAAACATTGAAAGATTTTACTAAAAAAGAAAACTCGGCTATTGTGGTGATGCATGATTTGAATTTGGCAGCGCAATTTGCCGATCGAATTTTGTTGATGAAAAACGGTAAAGTGGTTTCGCATGGCAAACCAGAAGAAGTATTCGAAGAAAAAACAATCAGTGATACCTATAATTTTCCTTGCGCAATTTGCAAACATCCCTTAACAAAAAATCCAATGATTATATTTGGAAATTAATTACTTAGACTTAAAGAACGAGACATTATACATTTATACATTATATAATAAGAAAAAACATGAATACAACCATCGATACATTAAAAGAAAAGTGGGAGGCTTTGAAAACAGAGCAACCCCAAATGCGCATTCGTAACGCAGCAGATGCTTTGGGCGTTAGTGAAGGTGAATTGATTTCTACCCAAGTAGGTGACTATGTAACAGTTTTAAAACCCGATTTTGCTGGAATTCTAACCGAAGTTGAATCTCTTGGGAAAGTAATGGCGTTAACACGCAATGATGAATGTGTACACGAGCGTAAAGGAGTTTATTTAAATCCTGATTTCAGCAGTCCGCACGCACAATTGTTTGTAGGTGAAGACATCGATTTACGTATTTTCGGAACGCATTGGAAATATGCTTTTGCAGTTGTTGAAGGCGACAAAAAATCCATACAATTTTTCGGAAAAGACGGTATGGCTATCCACAAAATCTATTTAACGAAAGACAGTAACGAAGCAGCTTTCGACACTTTAGTGGAGAAATTCAAAGCAGAAGAACAAAACCCAGGAATGCAAACGGAAGCTATTGCCCCTAAAGCCGAAGAAAAACCAGACTCCGAAATTGATATCGAAGGTTTTCAAACTGCTTGGAAAGAATTAAAAGATACGCACGATTTCTTTATGATGATGCGCAAATTTGGTGTGAGCAGAACCCAAGCTTTGCGTTTGGCGCCAGACACGACTTTTGCGAAAAAAATCGACAACGAAAAAGTAGTGACGATGTTGGAACAAGCTTCTGCTCGTGATTTACCAATTATGGTTTTCGTTGGAAATAGAGGAAACATCCAAATCCACACAGGAAATGTCAAAAAAGTAATGTGGCACGGACCGTGGATCAATGTGATGGACCCAAATTTCAATCTACATTTGGACACGACTCGAATTGCTGAAACTTGGGTGGTTCGCAAACCAACTGAAGACGGAATGGTTACAGCAATCGAAGTATTCAACAAAGAAGGCGAAATCATCGTTCAATTCTTTGGAAAAAGAAAACCTGGAATTCCTGAATTGGAAACTTGGAGAAATTTAGTAGCAGAATTAGAAGCATAAAAAATATGAAACCTCATTTTGAATGGGGTTTCTTTTTAAATTAGAACTATGAAAAAATTAATCGCATTCCTTTGTTTTTTGTCAACCACTTTTGTATTTGGACAAGATTTACCCGCTTATAAATTTTACAACCAAAAAGGAAAAGAAGTGAAATTTTCCAAAATGGTTAATGAGCTAAGCCAATACGATATTGTTTTGTTTGGCGAACATCATAATAATTCCATCAACCATTGGTTGCAATTACAACTCACCAAAGAATTGTACAAGAAAACCAATGGAAAACTAATTTTGGGTGCCGAAATGTTTGAACGCGACAATCAATCTCAACTCAATAAATATATAGCAGGTGAATTAGACGAAAAGGTATTGAAGGACTCCATGCGATTGTGGAATAATTTCACGACCGATTACAAACCTCTCGTTGATTTTGCCAAAACGCACAAATTGGAATTTATTGCTACGAATATTCCACGTCGCTATGCTTCGATTGTTGCCAAAAAAGGATTGGATAGTTTGAATACTGTTACCCAAAAGGAAAAAGCTTGGATGATGAAACTTCCCGTAGAAGTAACACTAGATACACCTGGCTATCCCGAAATGATGGAAATGATGGGCGATCACGCCGGACCCAATGCAATGAATTTCGTAGCGGCTCAAGCAGTAAAAGACGCCACAATGGCAGAATCCATTTTGAATGCGTACCAATCGGGGAAATTATTTCTGCATTACCACGGAGATTACCATAGCAAAGAATATGGAGGAATTTATTGGTACCTGAAAAAAGCGAATCCAAAGTTAAAAATTGCGGTGATTTCTGTTTTCGAATCAGAAAATCCGAATTTACCTACACCCAAAGAAAACTATAAACCGACGGAATATAACTTGGTTTTTCCGGCAGATATGACGAAGACGTATTAAGCTATACGTTCTAGGTTTTAAGTTGTGAGTGAAGACAATAAAGATTAAACTGTAGACGCCTCAGAGTAAACTGCAGATGTCACAGATTAACAAGTTTAGGTGTTTTTTTTTACTGCAGAGAGCGCAAAGAGTTCGCAGAGGCCGCAAGAAGAAAATCATTTGAAAGAGAATGAATCATGCTTCAACATGCTCAACTTGACATGAAATTATATAATAGACAAATAGCTTTGTCAAGGCTTGAATTATTTAAGACAACTTGTAATTTTTATGAATAAAATAGTGAATGATCAAGATTTACAAATTCTTTTGGATAAAGATGAAAAAATTCGTTTTATCTATTCGGAATTTGGCGTTCCACCCAATTGGAAACGGGAAGCGAATTTTATTTCACTTGCTAAAATCATCCTAGAACAACAAGTAAGTTTAGCATCAGCCAAAGCACATTTTTTAAAATTAAAGGAATATATAGGAGAATTCACACCTGAGAATATTTTGAAATTGACTGATGTAGAAATGCGGAATTGCCAAATCAGTCGACAGAAATCAATCTATTTAAAGGAAATTTCTAAAGCAGTCATTTCAGGTAAACTAAATTTTAAGGAATTGAATCATTCAGATGAAAATACAATCCGTGAAATTTTAACTTCCATAAAAGGAATCGGAAATTGGACAACTGAAATTTATCTTCTCTTTTGTTTACAGCAAAAAGATATTTTCCCCATTGGGGATATTGCGATTCGAAATTCCATCAAAGAATTGTATCTAGTTTCAACTATAGATGAAATCAGTCAGATTGCAGAAAATTGGCGCCCCAACCGATCTTTGGGAACCTATTTTATGTGGCATTATTATTTAAAGAAACGAGGTAGAACTGCGGAATATTAAAAAAAAAAAACTTTCGAAAGGGTCATTAAAATTGTATAATGATTCTTTCGAATTTATGAACTATGCTTCGACAAGCAGCATGACACCTAACTATTTTCTAGGTAAATAGCCTTGCCAAGGTTCAAAACCTTGACAAGACTGAAAAAAAAATTTCTATTTCACCAATTCAACCAAGCGGATGAATTCTGCTTTGTATCCTTCTGGATCATTGCCAACGGCTTGTTTCGCGAAATCGGAAATGGCTTTGGTTTCTTTGTTTTGGATGAATTCGGAATCGCGTAATTTCAATCCGAACCAAGCAACAGCACTCGCAAATTTGAAATCTTCCGAAGCTTGAGTTAAAGATGAACTATGATTGGAAATCGGTTGAACGATTTCAATACTTTTTTCACCATCTGTTTTTTTGTATCGGAATTTTACCGTTGCCAATTCGTTTTGAAATTCTGCATTGGCTGTATAATTCGAATATTTCAAATCTTGTGGTTTCTCCACATAATTCGTCTGAGTACCCATCGGAATGATTTCATACAAAGCAGTTACTTGATGTCCTGCACCTATTTCACCTGCATCAATCGCATCGTTAACAAAATCTTCGTCGTTTAATTTTCTAGTTTCATATCCAATCAAACGATAAGCTTGCACCAAATTCGGATTGAATTCAATTTGAATTTTTACATCCTTCGCGATTGTATAAAGGGTTCCCGAAAATTCCTTCACCAAAAATTTATTGGCTTCTTGCAAATTATCGATGTAAGCATAATTTCCATTTCCTTTGTTGGCAAGGGTTTCCATACGATTGTCCTTGTAATTGCCCATTCCATAGCCCAAACATGTCAAGAAGATACCTGTTTTGCGTTTTTCAGCGATCAAAGTTTCCAAATCCATTACCGCAGAAGTTCCGACATTGAAATCGCCATCTGTAGCGAGAATCACACGGTTGTTTCCACCTTTGATGAAATTTTCTTCTGCCAATTGATAGGCCAATTCAATTCCGGCTGCACCTGCAGTACTTCCGCCCGCAGAAAGATTGTTCAAGGCATCTAAAATCTTGGTTTTCTCGGCTCCTGAAGTTGGCGGCAAAACCATTCCGGCTGCGCCTGCATAAACTACAATCGAAACTTTGTCTTTATCTCGAAGGTTGTTGACCAAAAGTTCGAAAGACTTTTTCAGCAAAGGCAATTTGTTGCTATCATTCATCGACCCCGAAACATCGATAAGAAAAACCAAGTTAGAATTCGGCAAACTTTCAACTGGAAGATTTTTTCCTTGTAAACCAATTTTGACCAATTTATGTCCAGGATTCCAAGGCGCTTCGCTGTATTCAGTATTTATTAAAAACGGATGCTGACCTTGGGGTTGCGGATATTTATACGAGAAATAATTGATCATTTCTTCGATTCGCACGGCATCTTTGGGAACTTTTTGACCATTGTTCAACATACGTCTGATGTTGGAATAAGCTGCTTTGTCAACATCTACAGAAAAAGTAGAAAGCGGATTCATTTTTGGGCTTTCGAATTTGTTTTCGATGAAAGAGGAAAATTCCTCATTGTTCACTTCCACTGGTGGAATTGGAATTTGATTGCCTTGTTTTTCCATTAACTTTTCCAATTCACGGCGTTCTTTTCTGGAAAGTCCCTTTTTGGTATTGATGATAATGACACCGTTTGCGGCGCGTGCACCATATAAGGCTGTAGCAGAAGCATCCTTTAAAACGGTAACTTCTTTAATTATGTTGGGATCAATATTATTCAAATTTCCTGCTTTTACCACAATTCCATCTATGACGTACAAAGGATTTTGCATATTGTTAAGTGAACTAACACCTCGTATTGCGACTTTATTTGTAGTACCAGGTTGACCATTTTGTGGCGTAATTTGAATACCAGCAACTCTTCCAGCCAAAGCTTGTTCGATGGAAGCAATGGGTTGGGTATTGGTAGAATTATAGCCTTTGGATTTAATGTCTTCTGATTTTACAACAGAATAAGAACCTACTTGCTGCGCAGAATCCATTTTAATACCACCAATTAATACCACTTTTTGTAATGCAACCGTTTGACCAAATTTTAATCTTCCTAAATTGTCTTTGGTAACAGGAAATTCTTCTGTTATTCCCATCAAGTCTGTAACAACAAGGACATCTCCAATATTTGCTGCAATATCAAATTTCCCACTTCCGTCCGTAATGGTGGTAAGATTTTTTCCCTTGATGCTAACTTCAGCATCTCCGATTGGTCCATACTCATCTTCTAAAAAACCTTTGATTGTAGTCATAGGTTTAGATTCAGGTAAAACTTTTGTCAATTGAATGATTTCTGGTTCTGTTGAAAAAGTAGAATTTGAATCATCTACGTCTACATTTTGTTTTTTAATTCTATCGCCTATGAAGACACCTTCGGAATCAGTTGTTCTTGAATTTTGAACAATTTGGGGTTCCAATTGTTCACTAATCTCAACATCTTTTGTTGGCTTTGGAACGAATTTCTCTTGGTCAGATTGAACAATCTCTGCTTCATTGGTTGGAATGATTTCTTCTGAATCCTCCATTTCAATTGGTTGAATTTCAGTTGGAAGCTCTTCTAACTTCACCATTTCTGGAATTGATTGAGTCGTAGAATTTTGATCGGATTGGTTTTGCATCAACCAATATCCGAGTCCAAGAATCAACGCAAGAGATGCAGCAATTCCGATGGATTTCCACCAAGGAAAAGCAATGACTTTTTTGTTTTCTTGTTTGGGTTCGGTATCTAATTTCTGTTCGAGTTTATCCCAAATGTTTTCTTTGCTTAAAAGGTCGCGAGATTCTCCCGCTTCTAATTTTTGGAATATCGTTTCTAATTTGTTTGAATCTTTCATTTTAATTGGCTTTTGAAAAGTAATACACATTGACTAAATCTTGTAGTTTGGTTTTCGCAACGTTTAACTGCGATTTGGAAGTCCCAACCGAAATGTTGAGTTCCTCGGCAATTTCTTTGTGCGAAAAACCTTCTACGACAAATAGATTGAAAATCGTTTTGCATCCGTCTGGGATTTTCTCGAGCAAACCCATTAGATCTTCCATTTCGAGTGAATCGGCAAACTCCCAATTCGTCAAAGAAATTTCGGATTGATTTTCATCTATTGTTATTTCAAAATCCACTTTTTTCTTAAGGTAAGCCAGACATTGGTTGACCATGATTCGTTTGCTCCATGCATGAAAAGCATTTGAATCTTTCAATTGGTCCAATTTGGTAAAGATGGTCATAAAAGCATCGGCCATTGCTTCTTCTTGATCTTCTCTGGCTTTCAGGTAGCGTTTACATATAAAATGTAGTTTCGGATAAATAGCATCGTACAAATGCCGCTGGGCATTTCGATCTTTTTGGATACATAGTTGTAGAATTTTTACGTCCATAGTGACAGGTTTCTACCTATATAGAGAGCTATTTATCTCCAAAGGTTGGGAGAAGGTAAAAAATATTTCATTTCATTTTGGAAATATCAGAAATTCAGGCATAAAAAAATACCCTCTCGTTTGAAAGGGTATTTTGGATATTGTTATTTATTCGTTAGAATAGTTGAATAAAATAATAAATCAAGGCTGCAATCAAAGCCGAAACTGGAATGGTTAAAATCCAAGCCCATAAAAGGTTGATCGTTACTCCCCAACGAACTGCAGAAACACGTTTGGTGATTCCCACCCCGATGATAGAACCGGTAATCGTGTGCGTTGTTGAAACTGGAATTCCTAAAAATTCCGATAAATATAAGGTCATCGCACCTGCTGATTCAGCTGCTACACCTTCTAATGGCGTTACTTTGGTAATTTTGGTTCCCATTGTTTTCACAATTTTCCATCCGCCAGACATGGTTCCTAAACCAATTACCAAGAAGGAAACAAAAGGTACCCAACCCCATTCTTGTACGAAATAGTTGAACTGATTTGGATGATTGATCCAATCGGCATGACCTGCATCTACGTGATAGAAAATTACCGCTGCTCCAATGATACCCATTACCTTTTGCGCATCGTTACCTCCGTGCCCTAAACTGAACAAAGCTGAAGATACCAACTGCAATCTTTTGAACCATTTTTCCGCCTTTTTATGGTTGGATCGACGGCATATATTCATGATGAGAATAGTCAAGAAATAGGCAATCATCATCCCAATCATTGGTGCGAGAAAGATAAACAAGAATACTGGTAAAACCTTTACATAGTTGATCACATCTACTCCATCTTGCGCCAAAGCTCCTGCGTGAGCAACTGCTGCACCCATAAATCCACCTAGTAAGGTATGAGATGAGGAAGAAGGAATCCCAAACCACCAGGTCAATAAATTCCAAATAATGGCGGCTATGATCCCCGCAAGAATAACTTCTAGCGTGATAAAATTTTCGTTGACCGATCGTGCAATGGTATTACCAATTTTAAATTCTCCAATCCAATAAAGTGAGATGAAATAAGCTGCGAAGTTAAATGATGCAGCCCATAAAACAGCTTGAAAAGGGGTCAAAACTCGAGTCGCTACAATTGTAGCGATTGAATTTGCAGCGTCGTGAAATCCGTTGATAAAGTCAAATACAAGTGCTAAGACTATGATGACTATCAATAGTATTAATTGTGGTTCCATCTAAAGTCTTAAGAATGTTTAACTGAAATCCCTTCTAAAACGTCTGCCACATATTTACATTTGTCAGTCGTTGTTTCAAGAGCTGAAAATACTTCTTTGTATTTAATGATTTCTTTAACGTTTTCGTTTTCATTGAAAATTTCGTAGATCTCCTTGTCATAAATGTTGTCTACTTTGTTTTCCAATTTGTTGATTTTCTCACAAGATTTTAAAACGGCTTTCAAATCTTTGAAGCCTTCTAAAGATTTGATGGCTTTTTGAATTTGCTGACAAGCTTCCAAATTCGCTTCTGTAATTTTACGAATGGATTTCTTTACCTTGTCAACTTGGTACAATCTCATACGACTTGCACTTCCGTCAATATAATCTGTCACTTCATTCATTTTACTGGTCAAAGCATAAATGTCTTCGCGGTCAAATGGTGTTAAGAAGTTTTTACTCAATTCAAAATTAACAGTTGCCATTAATTTCTCACTTTCTACTTCTAATTCTCCTAATTTATTGAAGAATGGTTCTCTCTCTTCTTGTTTTACATTTACTGCTTCATGTAATGTCGTTGCCATATCTACCAAGATTTGAGCATGTTGATGAAACAATGGAAAAAATTTCTTGTCCTTTGGAACCAAAAATTGTAAAATACTATTTAATGACATATTTCTATTTTAAGAATGCGCAAATTTAGGAATCTCTATGTTAACTCATTGTTAAATCAAGCCGCCTTAATATCAGATTATTAACAAAATTAATGAAAATGAAATTATCGATTTTCCCACAAATAATTCACTAATAATCAGTTAATTTACATAAAATTCAATGAGCTAATGTTGGTAACCAATATTATTTAAATGTTACGAATGATGGGTTTCGCTGTGAACTATTAGTATTTAAATAACCTTGACTTAAATTTGCAAAAAATTTCTCATGACAGTTGAAATTATATTAATTATTATCACTCTGTTATTCATACTGGCAATAGCAGATTTAATTGTGGGCGTGAGTAATGACGCAGTGAATTTCTTAAATTCAGCAATTGGGTCAAAAGCTGCGCCTTATAAGGTAATTCTTATCGTTGCAATATGTGGAATTATCATAGGCTCGATGTTCTCAAGCGGCATTATGGAAATCGCAAGAAAAGGAATTTTTCATCCGGAATTTTTCACATTTGATAAAATTCTTTTTGTCTTTTTAGCGGTTATGCTAACGGACATCATTTTGCTGGATATTTTCAACACCATGGGACTTCCTACTTCCACAACCGTTTCCATTGTTTTCGAATTATTGGGAGCGTCACTTATGGTAGGACTCTTAATGACCTTTGACCAAAATGCAGCGATTAATGAAGCCTTTAAATACATCAATTTTGAAAGTACACGATCGATTATTTCCGGAATATTTCTTTCTATTATAATTGCATTTACTTCGGGTGCGATCATTCACTATGCAACTCGTTATGCATTCACTTTTAATTATCAAAAACGATTGAGTAAAATCGGACCTTTTTATGCAGGTCTTGGTTTAACTACGATTGTTTATTTCCTTTTGATCAAGGGAATGAAAGGAACCACAATTTTAAGTGAGAATGCCAAAGAATGGATTGATTTATATACATGGCCATTAATGCTAGGAATATTGGCAATCAATACCCTTATTTGTTTCATCGTATATAAATTCGCCAAAGTCAATCCGTTAAAAATCGTGGTGTTGGCGGGTACTTTCTCTTTGGCTATGGCCTTTGCAGGAAACGACCTTGTCAATTTCATTGGAGTTCCTATTACCGGATTTTTAGCATTCGAAAATTGGCAAGCTTCAGGAGTAGCTCCAGAAAGTTTATATCAAACTTATTTGGCAGGAAACGATGTCATTGTTCCGAATTATATGTTGCTTATTGCTGGTATTGTCATGGGATTGACTATTTGGCTAAGTGCCAAGGCGAAAAAAGTAACGGAAACCGAGGTAAATCTTTCTCGACAAGATGAAGGAGAAGAAAGATTCAAACCCAACGAAATGTCAAGAAACATCGTTCGAACTTCCATGCGTTTAGGTAGCTTGTTGAATGTTTTGATTCCAGAAAAAGTACGTCGCAGCTATGATTTAAGTTTCGAAAAAAGCAAATTGAGACATGCAACCAATACCCAAGAATCTACTGCATTTGATTTGGTTCGTGCTTCATCTAACTTGATCATTGCATCTGTTTTAATTGCCTGGGCAACTTCTCTAAAATTACCTTTATCTACAACTTATGTCACGTTTATGGTAGCAATGGGTAGCTCACTGGCCGACAAAGCTTGGGGTAGAGAAAGTGCTGTTTATCGTGTAGCTGGTGTGATGAGTGTTATTGGAGGATGGTTTATCACTGCCTTGATTGCCTTTTCGGTCGCAGCTATTTTTGCTTTCATCTTGTATAAAGGAGGAACTGTAGGGCTTGTTTTGCTTGTACTTACGGTTATTTTCTACAACATCATTTCACATGTTTCTTTTTCAAGAAAAGAGAAACTTTCTAAAATGAAAAATGAAAAATTATTATTGCTTGACGAGAACGATATCGACATTATCCAAACTCATAAAACGATGACTTTGAACATCATTTCCGATGTCAAAAACAATTACAACAGCGTTTTGGAAGGAATTCAATTGGGCGATAAGAAAATATTGAAAGCAGCCAATAAGAATTTGAATGAGTTGGAGGATTATTCCAGAAAACTTCGAAACAAAAGTTTGAAATTCATCCGAAATTTAAAAACAGATCAAGTTGGACTTGCCAAAACGCTTGTTTACAGTAGTGATTTGATTCATGACATCATTCAATCCAATCAGGTTTTAAGCGATGAAAGTTTGAATTATGTGAAGAATCTACACAAAATGCCAACCCGAAATTTCATTCTATTGTTGAATGAATTAGAAGAGAAAATGAATTCACTTTTCAACTCTGCGTATGTTTATATTGAAAATGAAGATATCGCATCGTTTGAAAAATTAATTGAAGAAAGAAATTCAGTTCGTGATTTCATCAACCAGAAATTGGAAAAACAGATTTTGGATATTCAAAATGAAAAAATGGGTGTTAAACAAAGCTTTTTCCAAACCAACATCCTACTACAAAGTCGCGATATTCAAGCCGTTTTGATGCGTATCTCTAAAATGTACAAAAAGCAACAAGATAGCATTGCCAATGATTCAAAAGAAATCTAAACAATAGATTTCAAGTAGTTCATTATACTTTTTATAATAAATTAAAAAAGCCTGAACAGATTAATTCTATTCGGGCTTTTTCATTCATTCAATTCAATTTATACCTGCTTAAATTTTGGATTGGTTCAAGTATTTTCCGAATTCAGAACTTAAAAATCTTTTCATTTTTCTTACACGAATTAAACTAGAATTTGAATAGGTAAGCAACGATCATTACTTTACCTACTAACTGAATTTAGAAGTTAAGAAATATAGATTTTAGTATGCTAGTTGAATTCTACCTACCATATCCAATTATCCTAGAGAATGAAAACAAAAAAGCCTGAACAAACGAATTTGTTCAGGCTTTCTTATTAAATATAACAGAAATTAATAATCGTAATTATTGGATGTTTCTCCTCCAAATTCCCATGTAAGGGCAAATCGTAGGGTATTTTCCAAGGCATTGTTGGTATCAGACATTGGCAACAAATACGAGAAGTCTAGTCCGAATGCATTGTATTTCAAACCTGCTCCCAACGTCAAGTGTTGGCGATCTCCTTTCATAGGACTCTCATGGAAATAACCAGCACGAACAAATAATACATCATTGTATGAATATTCGGCAGAAGCACTCCATGTAAACTCTTTCAATTCTTCGCTAAATCCGCCTGGAGCATCACCAAATGAACTAAACATCCCTTCCACAACCCCTTTGTTTGGAATATATTTTCCAGTCACCAAACCTGTACTATCATTGACAATGTATTGAGGAGTTGGAACCAATAATTTGGACGTTTCCAAGGTAATAGCTACGGTGTTGTATTCATCTAAGAAGAAATCATATCCAGCTCCAATTCGTAAATTGGTTGGCAAATAAGCAGCATTGTCTTCTGAATTGGAATAATCCAATTTTGGTCCAATATCGCTAATGTTGAAACCTGCTCTTAAACGACCTTCAAAATTGTTCCATTGGTGTCTTGGCGTCTGATAGAAACCAGAAACACCTGCAGAAAATGTGTTGGCTGGTTGAACGGTTTGATCGGGAACGTTGTTGAATAAATCGGAACGAATGAAACGTCCTGTTACCGCCATACTATAATTATCTGTCAAACGTAAACCATAAGACAAATCAAATGCGAATTCGTTGGGTTTTGCTGTTCCGTTAGAAACGATGTCTGTACCCACGATTTCTGTTAAGTCAATTTCTCCAATATTGAAATAGTATAAACTTGCCGATAAGGTACTTCTTTCATCTTGACCCAAAAAGGTATAAAAAGATGCATTTAATAAGAACACATCATCGGTAATACTACTCATATAAGGAGTATAAGACAATGCTACTCCAGAATGGCTACGGCTAAATGCATATTTAGCAGGGTTCCAATATTGTGAAAACGCATCAGCCGAAGTAGCTGCACCCATGTCTCCTAACGCACCAGCTCTTGCATCTGGTGAAACACGTAAAAACGGGGCTCCTGTCAATACAGGATTGGGCTGATCTTGTTCTTGCGCAAATGTTCCTACAGAAGCTAGTAGTAAACATCCAATCGTAAGTTTCTTAATATTCATTATCATCTATTTTAATATCACTAGTTTTTCTACTGCTGTGGCCGATCCTTTACATACATCAGGATTCACACCTCTCGCTGTGACGCGGTAAATATACACACCTTTTCCAATTTTATCACCAAAATCATCCAATCCATCCCATGGAATTGCAAATCTTCCAGTGCGGTAACCCTCTCTCCAAGGTTCTGCTGAAACGGGCTGACGTATGGTCTTTACCAATTTTCCAGATACGGTAAAAATTTGGACCATGACTTCCAATTCAGAATCACAATTGTGCTCAAAGTGGAAATAGGTTTGATTGGTAAAAGGGTTGGGCCAGTTCAATAATTTGTCAATGTAAATGGACTGAGACCCTTCATGCATCACTACGAAATCTAACGTTTGTTCAGAAGAATTATTGTTAATATCCCATGCTTTGAAAACAATTTGATGGTTCCCCAGTTCCAAATTGCTTAAACGGTACATGACTTGACCCTTTTGGTAATCCAAAACTTGAGGGTTGGTACATGGATTATTATCACCACCTTCATAATATTCGTTCAATACATAAGTTCCTTCTAAATTTTGATCCAAAACTGCCGTAATATCATGTCCTATGGCAATTCCACTCGTGTTGATCCCAGTGTCATCTACCAAACAAGCCAATAAATACGGATTTTTATTGGTGATGCCACCGTCCACAAAATTCAAATTATTCATATACAAACCGATAGTAGGACCTTTGTCATCATTTAAACCTTCAGGATTTTGATCACCGACCATTACATGTTGGTAGGTAACGCCATCGGTCACATTGTTATGAGCATATACAACGAATTTTCCTTCGCCGACTTCATAATTGATGTCTTTTGGAATGTAGAATTGAAATTTAAATTCTCCATTGGTCACATTGGTTCCTCCTTTGAAAATCGAATTCACTTGTTCTTGGAAATTCATCACACCCATGCCTCCGTCATTGTTCAAGGTTGATTTGTTAACAGGCTTGTCAAACAAAGTTCCATTGGCTTTTCCGTTAAAGGAAACGTCACGTTGGGTTCCTTGAACATTCAACACTTCTCCTTCAATTTCAACAAAATCCATCGCGCGTAAAGTTCCCGTAAAGGTACTCGCATCTTCCCCGTTGATTTTGGTTATACGCAATTCACGAGGTGGTTTTGCTATACTCAACATAGGGTCACCCAATAAATTAATCTTCAATCCAAATGGTGAATTTTGATTAATTTTTGCTTTGGTTAAGGCTGTTCCAAGTGCTTGGTATTTATTTCCCTCGACCGTCAATACTTCTTCTACAATTTTTTCATTGAATTCACCTCCAAAAAATACTCCAACAGGTCTACTTGTGGTGACCATAGCAGCTGCACCACCCAAAGGAGCCTTGAACATATAGACACCTGCCGATGGCAAATATGGTAAATCCCAAACGGTAAATTCGCAGGTAATCGTCATAACAACTGGTAATCTTGAGAATAATCCTGTATAGTTGGAGAAATTATTGATTTCTTCATAGGTAATTACCCTTTCTTGCGCCCAACTACGAGGCCCTCCATGTCCAAAATAAACAATAAGTGAGCTTCCTAAGTTAAAAGAATTGGAAATTAATTGATTAACAGCAGGGTAACGTGGACCGGCCGAAGTTCCTTCTTGTACATAGGCATCCAAATATCCTTTTTTCAAGGTAGCATATGGAATATTTTGTTGAATGAATTGTGCAGAACTATTTTCTACCACTTGATGGAATGGTGGTCCACCATCCTTATCATCATCCACCACCAATAAAATTTTGGTTTTCCAATCTCCAAAAGAAGTTCCTTGGTTTGGTAATTTGTTATAATAAGAGATGGTTTTATCAACCATAATTTTCATCTCTGTTAAATCATGCGCTGGAAATCTTCCAATTGCTACATCCATTTGGTTCCCAACTCCACCTGTTTTAAATTCACTTGGACGATCAATGTTTGTCAAAATTTCATCGGAATTGTCCAACATGGTAAAATAATCATCGCTCACAAAAGAACCATCCAAATCTTTGGAGTTAAAACTAATATAGGAAGGAACGAAATTGGAATTATTTTGAATTCGATCTTTGTAATCAAATGAAGCACCACCAAACATCAAAATGTATTTCAAAGGATTTCCTGTATCACGAAGATGTTTGAAAAAATCACGAATTCCCGAAACATCTTGCGCACCCGATGAAAAATCATTGTAGACTTGTTCGGTTGTGACAACCTGAATTTTGATTTGGTCATTTTGTTGTCTAAAGTTGGCAAATCTTGCAGCCTCTCCTAAAAATTGAGGATGCGTCACAACGATATATTCTACATCTGTATAACTTCTCAAATCCTGATTGGCAACTGTACCAACATATTCGATTTGAGTATAAGCAGCCGATTCATTGAATGCTACGAACTCATTTAAAAAATGAGGACTTGTCGATTGATATTTGTAAACTCCACCAGAACTGATGACATTTTGCACATTGGTTATATCCGAAATATTCCAAACTTTTTGAGGCCCATTCAAGCTAAATCCGTAAACATTTCCATCGTTTAAATTTTGTAATCGACGAAAGTTCATTTGGGTTCCATTGAACGTCAAATTGGCCAAATATTTCACTTCCAAATAATCCAAAAAGGTAAATGATCCTGGATTGGACGAATTCCCAATAGCAATATTAAACGTAAAAGTATTTCCTGAAGCAGTAAAAGGAAATCCATTACTAGTAAATAAAGGAACATCTACAAAAGCCCCTGGCCCAAAGGTTCCAGTTGGTAAAGTCGTACCATTTATTGAAACATTATAGCTTACTCCTCCAGCATCTTTTCCTAACAATTTAAACAATGCATAGGCCTCACCTGCTGCAGGCGCAGAACCTGTAAGCGTAAAAGATTGGTTGGGTTCCAAATTGAAGGATTCTCCCGCCCATTGTTTTCCCAATTGGTTCAAACTAATGGAATCTTTTTCATGAAAAATATATTCATCAAATTGATTGAAAGTCTGAATTGGATTTCCTTCGATGGAAACATCTTGGACACGTTTCCCTGGTGAACCTCCAAAACTGATAAAGTAGTACGCGTAATCTGAATATTGATTAAAGCGATGACGTAAATTTTCTAAGGTTGAATTGGGCAAACGAGTCCAATCATGTGGACCTTGCGCATAAAAGTAAATGGCATCATTGGCATCAAACGATCCATCTTCTTCTCCATTGAATTGGATAGCATTTTCTTGTAAAGCTCCATAACGGAAATCTCCCGGATTTTCATTCAACATCTTTCCTCCATTTCCATAGATTTTCAAGGTTCTCGGATCAAAATTCGTAGGAATATTATGTTGTTGGAAAAAATTTCGATCCAATTTAAAAATCCCCGATTTCTTTACTCTGATTTTGTACCAATTACCCGATTTTAATACACTTGTAGTAGCGGGATCGATGGTTTCATCCGTTCCATATTCAGGAGTTGCACCTTGTTGAAATTGGATATCAAATGAAACAACTTTCTTAATCTGATTGTTTTCTTTCACAAAAGGATTCATCCCAACAGTGACAAAATATTGACTACCTGCTTGATTGACTTTGGCTCGATAATCCAAAGAAGTTGGAATATTCGAAATATTCAGTTCACCTCTTTCATTAGAATTTACAGGTGCAAATTGAATGTTAGAAATTTGAACAATTCCCTTACCAGAAACTTCATACGAATGGGTGAAATACGGCAAATCATTCAATAAACTATAACCATCATTATTAAAATGTGGTAATTTTTTTTGAACAGTTTCATTGATAGAAATATCTTTCACTCCGTTCCAATCGATTGATATAGATTGGGATTTCCCTAAAATGAACGATAAAAACAATAAAAACAGAAAGGATTTTTTCATGTTGTGTTAACGATAATTCGACAAATATATTCTATCTCACAATAAAAAAATAATAACCACGTTAAAGATAGGCAGAGTTAAGTTTGTGAATTCGCGAGAATTTGTTTTCTTTGCAAATCGTTTTTCGAAAAATATAGTTGAAATAACATATAGTAACATATGAACAAGGGTAGAATTTTAGCGATTCTTTTAGTAGCATTTTCATTAACTGTCGTGAGCTGTACAGGTCGCGGTGGCGGAAGAAAAAAAGGTGGTGGTACTAAGAAGTTCACCAGTACAACAGGTTGGAAACCCAACGACCAAAAAGGTTGGTTTTTCAACGGAAAGAAAAAACCCAAAGTTAAAGCATGGCCAGGAATGGTATTCATTGAGGGTGGATCCTTTACCATGGGGTTAGTAAAAGATGACGTAATGCATGATTGGAATAATACTCCAAAGCGTATGCAAGTTCGTTCATTCTTCATTGGAGAAACAGAAATTACCAATTATCAGTACCGTGAGTATTTGACTTGGTTAAAAGTTGTTTTCCCACCAGAAGAAGATCAATACAAACACATCTACGAAGGATCACTTCCAGACCCTGAAGTTTTCAACAACAAATTATCTCGTAATGATTTCGATAATGAAACTTATTTGTTCTCGAATGAATTTAGCTATTACCCAGTTGTTGGTGTTACTTGGTTACAAGCAAGCAACTATTGTGATTGGTTAACAGACAGAGCAAACGAAAAAGCATTGATGGATAAAGGTATTTTGAGCAAAGATTATTATTCAAACGAAGAATATAATTATGGTTCAAAATATTTCGATGCTGAATCTTACAAAAACAGCGATAGCAACGTAAAAGATGCAATCGACACCACAAGATTGGCAAAACAGACGTTGATCAAATCTACGAATCAAAGAATTCAAAAAGCAAACCGTTCTACGACAGCATTAGAAGTTGCTCCATTCCGTTTACCAACAGAAGCTGAATGGGAATATGCAGCTTTGGCTTTACCTGCTGATAGAGAATACAACGAATACAAAGGAAAACCAGTTGTTCAAAATGAATTGCGTGGTCAAAAAGGTAGAGATCGCGGACAATACATGGCTAACTTCAAAGTTGGACGTGGAGACTATTCAGGAATCGGTGGATACGGAAACGATGGTTCAGCGATTACAAGTGACGTTAAAAAATACCAATCAAACGAATTTGGTGTGTACGGTATGTACGGAAACGTTGCGGAATGGACTGCTGATGTTTACCGTCCAATCATCGATGATGAGGCAAATGATTTCAACTACTTCCGTGGAAATGTTTACAAAACGACTATCGACAATGAAAATGGTGGTTTCGCAAAACATGAAGACGATATTGAATTTGATACCTTAAACAATGGTAAATTGACGTACAAATCTTTACCAGGTAAATACAAAAAAGAAATTGAAGAAGATAACATTAACTACCGTGATGGTGACCGTATGTCTTCTTTAAATCCAAGACCACAAGATGACATGGCAGAAACCTTTGCTTCAAACGTGATGACAGATTCTTTAGGAAATGTAATCGAAATGCCAACTGATTCTTCTTCTAACATCATGGGTGGTTCTTCAAGACCTGCAAGTACAACAGGTGAAATGTATAACGCTCCTTCTCGTAAATTCTACGTTGACGAAAAAGGTCGTGTTATCTTAGAAAAAGAAGATGAACAAAGAACTTCTCAAATTTCAGACGAAGTACGCGTTGTGAAAGGTGGTTCATGGAGAGACCCAATCTATTGGTTGGATCCAGGACAAAGAAGATTCTTGCACCAAGCTGAAGCAAAAAGCTGGATTGGATTCCGCGTTGCTCAAGATTACCAAGGTTCTCACGAATCTAGCAGATCTAAATCAGGTACAAAATAATCTGAAAAACATATAATAATCTTATCCCAATCTGAGAAATCTGATTGGGATTTTTTATTACATTTACTCTATGAACATCGAACAGCTTTACTCCTTGTATTTACGTTGCAATATGGTTTCTACCGACACGCGCAACATCCCAATGAAGTCCATGTTTTTCGCTTTAAAGGGAGCCAATTTTAATGGAAATCAATTTGCTGAAGAAGCCATCAAAGCAGGGGCTCTTTTTGCAATTGTGGATGAAAAGGAATACGAAAATGAATCCATGGACACTTACTATGTCGAGGATACCTTAAATGCACTTCAGAAATTGGCAATGTATCATCGATTGAAGTTGAACATACCCATCATCGCACTAACTGGAAGTAATGGCAAAACGACGACCAAAGAATTGATGACAAATGTTCTGAGCAAACGATACAATGTTCTGGCAACCGAAGGAAATTACAACAATCATATTGGCGTTCCATTAACGCTTTTAAAAATAAATCCGAATCATGAAATTGCAGTCATCGAGATGGGTGCCAATCATTTGATGGAGATTGATTTTTTAAGCAATCTTATCCAACCCGATTTCGGGTATGTGACCAATTTTGGTAAAGCGCATTTGGAAGGTTTTGGCGGATTGGAGGGTGTGATCAAAGGGAAGTCGGAATTGTACAATTACCTACGTGAAAATGAAAAAACCGTTTTTGTGAATTCCAATGATGAAAAACAAGTGGAATTAACAGAGGGTATCAAACGAATTTGTTTCGGAAACAATGCAGAAGCAGACTATCCTATTTTTTTCTCAGATTCTTTATCTGGAAAATGCCCTTCCATAGTATACGAACAAACGCATATAGAAAGTCCATTGATTGGCGAATACAATGCAAGTAACGTTGCAGCAGCCATTGCAGTCGGATTAACATTTGAAGTCGATTTAGAACAAATCAAAGAAGCTATTGAAGAATATGAAGCCGACAACAACCGTTCGCAAATCATCGAATTAGAAAATCATAAAATAATTTTGGACGCTTACAATGCCAACCCATCTAGTATGGAAGCAGCCCTTACCAATTTTCAAAAATTAGAAGGTTCCAAAATGGTGATTTTGGGAGATATGTTTGAATTGGGAGACAATACCTTGGAGGAACATCTTATCATAGCCAAAAAAACTCAGGAATTAGGTTTTGATAAAATTTTATTGGTTGGACAAAATTTTCATCAGATTGATTTAAACGATCAAAACAATTTATTGAAATTTGCCACCAGAGAAGAAGTTGAAGAATATTTGGATTCACAAACAATTTCAGAGCAAACCATTTTAATCAAAGGTTCAAGAGGTATGCAGCTAGAAAAATTGTTAAACCATTTCCCTTCCTAAAATAAAATGTTTATTTTTAAGTTATTAAAGTACTAATTCAACTTTTTAACTTACATGAATAAATTATTTTCTCTTGTCTTATTGATGATAATGGGCATATCGTTTGCCTTTATCAACCAAGACTATTTTGAATGGTCAAATGAAAAAAAGTTATCATTCAATGATTTTAAAGGAAAAATTCCAAGCAATATTGCGACAGGCGCAAGTGTAAACTTGTCAACCTTGATTTCTTATCAAACTTCACAAGCACAAGGATCCGTTCCAAAAATTACGATTTTCAATTATGTCGATCGGAACAGTTCATGGATCAAAGTAAAAAAACAAGAAATTCTAGACATCCAACAAATCAAATTTGATCAATCGGAATTAACTGTTCGTAAAATCCGCAAAGAGATGGAGAACATGAACAAAAAAGGAGTTAAAGATCGTCAAGCTTATTTAGATCGAATTACCAAAATGAGTCAGTCAGCCAAGCAGAAAAACAATTCAAAATTTGTGATGCTGGAAGATCAACCTCATTTGATTAAGATTATGAAAAAAGACATTTCAGATTCATTGAATCTTTATAAGGCATATGCAAAATAAAAAAAGGCAACTCTAGAGTTGCCTTTTTTAAGTATTGTAAGATTGCTTTAGAAATCTTCTATATCAATATCAGAATCAATATCCAAATCATCAAATCCTGCCTCAGCATCATCATCCAATGTCAAAGGCTCATCTTCATCTAAATTGATGATATCATTGTTTCTTTTTGGTGCTTTTAATGGCATTGCTCCAAAACGATAAACCGTTAATGGATAATTCAAAACAGCTTTCTTGTCTTCAATCGAAATAACTTCAACCGAGAAAGTCCACATATCCAAATAGTCATAAACAAAAATCATACGAGATCCAACCTCTGGCAACACTTCATAAATATGATAGTCAGCCATGGTGTTGTCTTCGTTTGACTCGTCCATACTTTCCAATGGAATTTCTCTCCCTTGCGTCCATCCTTCATCAGACTCGTAAAATGAAGCCAATTCTTCACCTTGTAAGCTAAATGCACTCATTATGCCCTTATAGAGTGTAAATAACGTCTGCTTATCACGAACCTCTATATCCCTAAAAACATCTTCTTTTGTGTCGAGAATTACACGAATTTTATAAATCACTGTTCTTTAATTTTGGTACCAAATATAATTTTTTTCCTAATTCTAACATATACTTTAACGCAGATTCGTAATTATTTTCAATTTCTCCTTCCAAAATAGCTTCTTTTATGCTCATTTTGATTATTCCAATCTCTTTACATGGCTGTAAACCAAAGGTTTCCATAATCTCTTCACCCGAAATTGGAGGTTGAAAATTTCTTACCCGATCACGTTCTTCAACTTCTTTTATTTTTTGCTCAACAACTTGAAAATTTTCTTTAAACTTTCGTTGTTTGCGTTCGTTCTTGGTGGTAATATCTGCTTTACAAAGCGTAATCAAATCGTCAAAATCCTCTCCAGCCTCAAATAACAATCTTCTCAAAGCAGAATCCGTAACGTGTTCATCAATCAAAGAAATGGGTCTTGAACTCAATTTCACAATTTTTTGAACATATTTCAAAGGCGCTCCCAATGGCAATTTTTGTCTTTTGAACAATTTAAAGGCCATTTTAGCCCCGACAAATTCATGCGAATGAAAAGTCCAACCAATGGTTTTATCGTATCGTTTGGTTGGTGCTTTTCCTATATCATGCAACAAGGCGGCCCATCTTAACCAAATATTGTCAGTATGAGGAGCAATATTGTCCACAACTTCCAAAGTATGATAGAAATTATCTTTATGCTTCTGCCCTTCTACTTCTTCAATTCCTTTTAAAGCGACCAATTCTGGCAAAATATATTGCATCAATCCCGCATCATCCAACAGTTTCAACCCAATGGAAGGTTTGTCTGTTTGCATGATTTTTTGGAATTCATCCATGACACGTTCTTGCGAAACAATTAAAATTCTTTCTGCATTTCGGATAATGGATTGAAAGGATTCTTCTTCAATTTCAAACTGCAACTGTGCTGCAAAACGAATCGCTCGCATCATACGCAAAGGATCGTCAGAATACGTAATATCTGGATCCAATGGTGTTCTGATGATCTTTTGTTCTAAATCCTGAATGCCTCCAAAAGGATCAACCAATTCGCCATAGTCCCCTTGATTCAAAGAAATCGCCATCGCATTGATGGTAAAATCTCTTCTTTTTTGGTCATCATCCAAGGTTCCGTCTTCCACATAGGGTTTTCGGCTATCTTCGGAATAACTTTCTTTGCGTGCTCCAACAAATTCAAGTTCCAAATCATTCATCTTGAACATCGCGGTTCCAAATCGTTTGAAAACCGAAAGTTTTGAAGCTGACTTCACCTTACCATGAACGTTTGTTGCCAAATTAATCCCACTTCCAACAGTCACAAAATCGATATCCTTTTTTTGATTTCGATCCAATAAATAATCACGCACAAAACCTCCAACAACATACACATCTTGTTGTAATTCTTGAGCGGACTCGCTAACCAATTGAAAAATAGGATGTTTTATAGCACCTTCCAGATTCATGGTGCAAATGTAAGCATATGATAATTTTAATCCCCAAAATTCTATTCAAAATAATCTAAGTTTTGGGGAATTTTCACATATTATTCACGCAATACTTTCACAACGCCATCTTTTGAAAGTTTGATGACAGAGGATCCAGAAAATTTAGGATGAAATGTTTTCGTTTCTGGAAAAATATAATCGACACCATTTATAATTTCTTCCGAAATTTCCTCAAAGGAACTCGGCGTTGGTTCTCCCGAAATATTGGCAGAAGTTGAGACAATCGGTGCTTTTAATTTGCCAATAATTTTTTTACATCCTAAATCATCGGTCAAACGAATCGCAATTGTACCATCTTCCGCAATCAATTCTTGGGGTAAATTTTTAGGATCATCGTAGACAATTGTTACGGGTTTTTCTGACAAATCCATAATGTCCCAGGCCAATTCTGGAACGTCCACAATGCTTTGCAACCTCGCAGGTGTATCGACCAAAATGATCAAAGATTTAGACTCTGCTCGTTTTTTCAAGTCGAAAATTCGACGAATACTTTCCACATCATTCGCGCTACACCCTATTCCAAATGTGGTATCAGTTGGGTATAAAAAGATTTTATTTGCGATCTCCTCCATTTTTTAGTTTTTGAAAATAAAAGTTAAATAATTCGATTTTTGTGTTTCAAATTCAAATTCTGGCAATTCTTCAAATTTGTCCACATCATGTTCTATCTGTTCGAATATTTTGACAAAATTAGTAAACTCATAGAAAAGACAATTCTTCCGAAATTCCTTGAGGTCTTGAAAACTTTTTTCCATCAATAATTTCTTTTGATACCCAAATCCTAAATTATAGCTTCCACTAATCTTGTATTTCAAGAAATTCTCAAAATGCTCAATATTGGGATGAATCAATGGCAAAATATAATCGGTTTGGCTGATGTAATTTTGGAAGCTAGCATTGTCAACGAATTCCTCAAACCATATAAATTGCTCAGAATTTGCGTGCGATTTCAATTTCTCTAAAAATTCAAAAGCCTGATTTCCAACAGGCCTACCCAAGATGATAAATTTAATGTGTTTTGGAATTTCAAGTTTCAACAATGCATTGTAATCGCGTTTATTAAAATCAATAATTCCAGGAATGGAAATCCAAACTTCTCCCTCTTTTTTGGGTTCAATTATTTCAGGTTTTGGAAAATAAATCGGATAAAAATGAGAAAGTTTTTTGTTGAAAATTCTTTCTTTTCTCACCACCTCTTCAATAAATTCAGACAAAACCAAAATTTTATGCAATCTTCTCGCAATGAGTTTGTTCTTAAATTTCTGCTTGACTTTTTGTGTATTGTGAATGATACCAGTTAATTCCGTCTTACGAGGAAAAGGTAATAGAATCAATTTAAAAATATTGCTTTCGGCGGTATTGAAGACAACTTTTGTAATTTTTTGTTGCTTGACAAATCGCCGTATTTTAAACCAATTTTTGTATTTATTTTTCTTTTCAGAAAAATCCAAAAACAAAAAATGATCTGCAGGATAATCCTTTACGCGATCTTTGATTTTTTCATTACAAATTAAAAACGTTTCGTGTTCCGAGTTGGCAAAAAATAAAAGTTGGCTGTATAAACATTCATCATGAAATGTCGCTACTTCAATAATAGCGACTTTAGCCATTTAGGTTTGAGTTTAAAAATAATTGCATTACAAGATAAAAATAAGACATTTGTGAAAGAATGGAAAATAAAATTATATACGTACTCCATAAATCGGGAGCAAACAGTCATTATACGGGTCTTGAAGAATTTTGCCAACAAAATGGTTATGAGGTACGATACCGCGAATTTTCTGTTGAAAGTACCCTTTTTAAAAGTATCCTAAAATTCAATTTTAAATTGTTTCGCAAACAACTTGTCAATGCTAAATTTTTGAAAAGTTTGCCTCAAAACAAAAATTGGAAAGTCGTTTTAGGAATAGCGCCTTATGATTATAAATTGCCTGGACTTCTGAAAAAACTGGAGAATCACCAAGTATATTACCATACCTCTTGGACCAATTGGGATGGAAGTTTTGTTCCCAACACAAAACACCAAACTCCAGAATTAACCGAGGTTTGGAAAGAATTTATTGAAAAAAAATCCCAACATATATTCGCCGTTTCAAGCAAAACCAAAGATGAATTGTTGAAAAATTATGAATTAAGTCCAGAGAAAATTTCTGTGGTGTATCATTCGTTGAATTCCAAACATTTCAATTCCAACAAAAGCCAGCAAAGTTCTGAATCAACCTTAGAATTTATGTACGCGGGACGTTTGATCCCTTCTAAAGGTTTGAATGAATTATTAAAATTTTTCGCAGAAAATCCCGATAAAAATTTGAAAATCGCGGGCAAAGGAAAGTTAAAATCTTTGGTCGAGCAATATGCCCAAAAGCATTCCAACATTCAGTTTTTAGGACAAATTTCCAATCCCGATGAACTCGCCAAACAGTTTGGACAATCGCATTATCTCGTGTTGAATTCCAAAAAATCGGGCAAATGGGAAGAATTATTTGGGATGGTGCTTATCGAAGCAATGGCTTGTGGTGCGATTCCAATCGCAACTTTGCACACAGGTCCAAAAGAAATTATAGAACATAACAATTCTGGATATTTAGTTGAAGAAAACCAAATGATTGAATTTTTGAGCAATTTGACTCCGAAATCTTATTCAGTCGAAATAAAAAACAACGCAATAAAAGCTGCAAAAGAATACGAATTGGAAAAAATTAGCCAGCGATGGAAAGCGATTTTAGAGGATTAAATTTTTGATTCCCAAAACGCTTTTACTTTGGGTTTGTTAAATCCGTGACAGGCAAAAGGCAATTTGTTTCCATTGATTTTAAAAGCTATATGCGGTTTTCGATCGATACAAAAATCTACCGCTTCTTTGTAATCTGGAATTTTCATTTCTGGAAAAAATCTTGGAGCATACAAAGAAATGAACACATCTTCCTGGTAGAATTTCAGTTCGTCTCGGGTAACCAACATTTTTTCGATTTCTGGCTTCAATTCCGTTACAATTCGAAACATGGTTTGCACTTTTCGTAAGGAAAATCCGCCATTTCCAACTTTGAAAAAATGATGATCTGATTTCTTTTTGGAATTGAATGCATTTCGAATTTTCAACATCATCTTGTTCCAGGAATTTTGTGGTGAAGCAATCCATGGAGCGCCGATGTAATCATAATTTTTCTGGCACCAATAGGTCAATTCATCTCGAAAAACATATACATCTGTTTGACAAATCAAAATATAGTCGACATCTAAAAATTCCTTGTAAAAATCTTCAGATAACATCAATCGATTATAACCTTCAATTCCCTTGAAATACAATGGATCCAATCGTTTGATTTCCCAATTGGTTTGTTGAAAATAAGGTTCAATTTTCGAAATATCAAGACCTTCTGGACAAATGATTGAAAAATGAAAATTTTTCAAAACCTCAACCGAACGTTGAAGACTTTTTTGTTCAAAATCATCTAAATCAGATTTATAAATAGGAACGACAATTTTGACAGAATTCATGAAAATTTTTATGAGATTAACTTCGAACAAAATTAGTGAATTAAATGTCTAACTTTCACTATTTTTGCCCAAATTCAACGAATGACATTTCAAATAAACCCTGAATTTGCCCAATACGAAAAAGAAATTCGAGATTCTTTTCAATCTTTTGATGCCAAAGGAGAAACTTTTATCAAGGGAGAACGAAATACCATCAAGCTATTTGAGATTGGCAATGAAAAGATGAATGTCAAATCGTTTAAAATCCCCAATAAGCTCAATCAATTTGTCTATCGCTATTTCAGAAAATCCAAAGCGAGACGTTCATACGAATTTGCGACTATTTTATTGAGCAAAGGAATCGGTACGCCTACGCCAATTGCTTACCAGGAAAATTATGGAAGTTTAAGTTTGCAAAGAAGTTTTTACGCTAGCATTCATCAGCCTTACGATTTAACTTTTCGTGAATTGGTGGAAGTGAAAGATTATCCAGATGAGGAATCTATTTTGCGACAATTCACCCGATTTTCCTACAAAATGCATGAAGCTGGAATTGAATTCAAAGATCATTCGCCAGGAAATACTTTGATTAAAAATTTGGGCAATGGTCAATATGAATTCTTTTTAGTAGATTTAAACCGAATGAATTTCCACGATTCCATGAGTCTAGATCTTCGCATGAAAAATTTATCAAGATTGACACCCAAAAAAGAAATGGTGGAAATCATGTGTGACGAATATGCTCAATTAATTGGTGAAAATCCACAAAAATTAACCGATCTATTATGGGGTTATACGTCAAAATTTCAAGAAAAATATCATCGTAAGCTGCGCGCCAAGCAAAAATTAAAATCTGTATTTAAATAAAATGAACTATTGCTTTTCCCTAATCCTTACACTTATTTTCATCCAATCTTATTCGCAATCCATCCTAAAAGTAAAATGGGGCGAAATTTCCCAAGAAGAAATACAATTAAGTTCTGTTGAATTTGAAAAAGATGCAGATGTTGTTATACTTTACGAAAAAGGAAATGCCATCATTGGGGGAACCTTTCAAAATCATGTCTACCGTAGAGTTAAAATTTTAACCGATAAAGGTTTGGATTTCGCCAATCAGGAATTGAAGTATTATTCCTTTAAAAACATCGAAAACATCTCCAACTTAAAAGCACAGACCCTAAATATAGTCAATGGAAAACCCGAAATAAGTACAGTTGACAAAAATTCAATCTTCGATGTCCAGGTAAACGAATATTATCATGCCAAAAGGTTTGCTTTCCCCAATGTAAAAGTTGGTTCCATACTGGAATACGAATACAAGATTGTAGACCAAAATATCCATCATATTGATGCTTGGCAATTTCAACATGAATACCCAACTCTATTTAGTCATTTTTCTATTGAAAATAAAATGCAATTGAATTATAATTTTATTGCCATTGGAGATAAAATCATCCATCAACCCAAACTCAATACTCGTTCTGAAGTTAATTCATGGTTCTTAAAAAATCTTCCAAGCTATGGTAAAATAGACTATCTGCACAATGCAGAAGACATGGCTGAAAGAATCATTTTTCAGTTAAACGGTTCGTCCTATTCTAGCATAAATTCGTCATTGAACACAATAACTACTTGGAAAGAATTAAAACAAAATCAATTCAATTATTTCCAAGAATATCTCAATAATGGAATTGGGAAAGAAATTGCCAATCAAATTCCAAAAGGCAATTCAGAATTGGAAAATTTAGAAAACATTTACCAGTATTTTAAATCCAATTATAGATGGAATTCATTCATTGGCATTTCTCCAAAACTAAACAACCGACAATTGCAAAAAGAAAAACTTGGCAATCAAGCAGATTTAAATCTTTTGTTACAAGCCATTTTAACCAATAGTGGATTTACATCGGAGCTTATTTTACTCAGCAATCGCAGCAATGGAAGAATTTTAACTGGATATCCGTATTTGGGAAGTTTCAATATGCTAGTCAATCTTGTTACACTTAAAAATGGTGCGACATATCTTATCGATGCTGCTCGTATGAATGGTGATTTAGGATACGCGCCCAAAGACATTTACAACTATTATGCTGTTGCATTACAACCCTTTGATGAAAGCTTTATAAGTTTGAAACAACAAATTTCAGAAAACTTATCCTTACAAAATTTCATTTTTCATAATGGGAAATGGAATTTGATCCGTACCGATAAACGAAATGGTTATTTCAAAGAAAACCTATCTGAGAATTCTAATTCGTCAGAAGTTGTTCATTCTATGGATTTGAAATTAAATGAAATCAAAAAGGAAAATAGAAATCTTGACGAAAAAAATTATCGTATTGATAAAACACAACATTCTTCGGAATCTTTGATTGAACCTGAATTTATACTAATTGAAAATCCGCTTAAAAAAATCATTTCAAAGTATACCTTTACAGAATTAGAACGCGATCGATATTTGGAATTTGATTTTCCGTTTTACTATAAAACCGATGTAATTGTAAAGATTCCAGATGGATACAAAGTTGAAATCCCTGCCGATTTTAACCAGGTTTATCAAACAGAAACCAAACAATTTATTTACAATCAAACCACATCACAACAAGAAGATAATTTGATTGTGCAATATGAGTTTTATTTAAAAGATTATATTGTAACCGATAAGTATCTAGATGTAAAATCTTTCTTTGAAAAAGTTAATTTGGCCGGAAGCAAAACATTATTATTAAAAAAAATTTAAGCAATTATGAAATACCCTCTTTCATTCATCATCCTTTTTATAAGCATTGTTTCTCAGGCACAAATCAACAAAAACACCAAATGGGGACAGGTTTCACAAGAAGAAATTCAGTATTCCGATGTAAATTTTGAACCAGGAGCTTCTGCAGTAATCTTGTATGAAACTGGTTTCATGTTCATGAAAAAACCCATTCAAACAAAAGTATATAGAAGAATTAAAATTTTGAACGAACATGGATTGAAACAAGCCAACATAAGTTTGGGTTTTGAACATCACGAAAAATTACAAAACATATCAGGACTACGTGCACAAACCTTGAATCAGGAAGGAGGAAAAACGGTAAATTATCCTTTAAAAAACAGTGATTTTTATACAAAACAATTGAACGATTATCATTCTTCAATTAGTTTTACGTTTCCAAATGTCAAAGTTGGTTCCATTATCGAATACGAATATACCTTTAACAATGACAACATTCGTTGGATTGAGGCATGGCAATTCCAACATGAAATCCCAACTGTTTTCAGTAAATTCTCTATAGATCCAGAAAATTTATTGGCAGGATTTGCAACCATTGCTGTTGGCGAAAATTTTTCCAAAACGCCAAAGAAAAGAGATGGTTTTAACCAACATGAATATTCAATGAGCAACCTAAAAAGCTTCTCCAATGTTGATTTTGCGTACAATAACACAGACCAAGCAGAAAAATTAATCCTGCAGTTAAAGAGTTATTATGCAACCCAAAACAGCTATTACAATACATCGCCTCAACTTATGGAAATCACCACCAAGTGGACCGATTTGTTGAAAGAAGTAGAAAATAGACAAAATTCATTTACCAACAATAGTTTCGCAAAAACGCTGTTGGCTGAAATTCCAAAAGGTTCAGACAAGCTTTCTTATTTGCAAAACATTTCGGATTATTTTCAGAAAAATTATCGATGGAATGGTTTAACCTCAACCGTTCCGATTCCGCAAAGCTCTAATCGTCAAGTTCATAATGACAAGATTGGAACGTTACCTGATTTAAATTTGCATTTATACTCAATTTTAAAAGCAGCCGGATTTGATACTAGTTTGGTTATTTTAAGTACCCGAAATCACGGAAAAATCATCACCACTTATCCATATTTAGGTCAATTTAACGCCGTTGTCAACATGGTTAAATTTCCAACAGGTGAAATTTATTTTCTAGATGCATCCAATCTAAGCAATGGTCTTGGATTTATGCCAAAAAACAATTACAACCAAGTCGGACTCATCGTCAATTCCAAACAAGAAAATTTCATATCGATCAATTCTCCAGTTTCAGAACTGCATATTTCTCAGAATTATGCTTTTACCAACAATCAAATCACAGCTGTTTCTACACAAACCAGCAATGGATTTTTCAACGAACAAAATTTTGTACAATCATCTAAAATCAAACCTTCATTAGACGTAGAGTTTGTTGAAAAGTCAAAAACCAATCCCACTTCAATCGCGACAAAATACTTGGGTTTTAGAACCACTTCTCAATCCGAAAACATCAATCAAGAATTTTATACGATTCAAAATCCTTTGAATACAATACTTCAAGAATTCAAATTCACCGAACAAGCACGTGAACGCTCATTAGAATTTGATTTCCCATTAATGTACAAAATTCAAACAATTGTCAAAATTCCAGAAGGTTACAAGGTTGAAATTCCTTCCAATTTCAATTCTGTTCATAATGTTCAAAAAGAGGATTTGGCTTATAGCCAAAAAGCTGAATTGAAAGATGGAGAACTTCAAATTGTCTATGAATTCTT
Organism: Moheibacter stercoris; assembly: GCF_040545805.1. Taxonomy (NCBI): domain Bacteria; kingdom Pseudomonadati; phylum Bacteroidota; class Flavobacteriia; order Flavobacteriales; family Weeksellaceae; genus Moheibacter; species Moheibacter stercoris. The sequence goes on along the minus strand of NZ_JBEPMO010000007.1, from coordinate 22,499 downwards.
ATTGGGAAAAGCAATTATTGCCAATCAATATCAAGCTGTGAAATCTTTCTTTGAAAAGGTCAATGTAGACGCTCAAAAATCTATTTTATTGAAGAAGAATTAAACATCTGCAACCATTAAATTGCAGCCCCGCACATCTGAATGATCAAATCTACCAAGGATTTCAAAGGTTCCGTCTGGATAAATCTTTCCTAAATCATCGGTAGCAATAAAACTACAAGAGTTTAAATTGGCAAGGTCGATGACATTAATTCCACCTGTTTTGCCTACTGGCAGTAGATTTAAAGGATCCTCCGTGTCGCGAATTTGAATTTTCATCCATTGGGGCGTTTGAAATTTCGCATTTCCTTTGGAATAAGCTTGAGACAAAAGTTCCGTCATGCCATATTCGGAATGAATTTCCTGCAATCCAAATCCATCGCGCAAAATCCGATGTAATTCTTCTCGCGTAATTTCCTCTTTACGACCTTTCATACCACCGGTTTCCATGACGATCGTATGATTCAGATTCATCGAAAAATTCTCCACAAAATCCAGTAGCGCAAAGGAAACCCCAATTAAAATTGCTTTTTTTCCTTGACGTTCGTTTTCCATCAAATCACGGTACAATTCTTCATGATTGTATAAATAAAAACCGCCTTTCCCCGACTCTTTGATCCAGTATTCGACCATATCAATCAAGGATGAACCTTCTCGCTCCAAGTAAGAAGGCAATAAGGCAAATAGGGTATAATCCTTTAATTCACCATAAAAATCAGAAAAGCTTTTGTCTAAACTTTCATGATAAAAAGAAAGATCGGTTACGAAATGTTTGCTTACAGAACTTCCTGTTGTTCCCGAACTGGTAAAGATTTTTTCTGTTTTTCGATTCCCTGAAATTATTTCGAAGTCTTTAAAAAACCGAATGGGTAAAAAAGGAATCGCTTGGATAGAATGAATTTCCTGCACCTTCACATTCAAAAACTCCAAAAAATTGGCATAAATCGGATTATTGGCAGCCTGAAATTGAAAAACTTTCAAAGCGATTGCTTCAAATTCATGCTCATTCTGAATGGAAAAAATTTCTTCTTTGGAAATCATGACGCAAAAATACAATTAATCGGGGAAGAATAATTACTTGCCCAAAGCCTTATTGGCTTGGTAAAGATGATCTCCAATAATTTCATAATTTCGAATCAATTCGGTATAATACAAAGCAGATCGAGCCGACAATTTTTCTGACTCAATCGCCTTTAGCAAAGCATCTTCTGCTTTCCCAAATTTCTTATCGATTGATTTTTCAATTTTCTTTGCAGCCATTATATTGGCATTGCCTTCGGTTTCGTTTAAATTCTGAACCAAAGTTGTGGTTGCCATGGACAAAGAATCTTGTAAATCTATTAAATAATCTCTCAATTTTGGCGTGATGAAACTATTATTTTTACGTCTTTCGGTATGAATGGAAGCAATTTTGATCGCCATATCTCCAACATTTTCCAAATGATGACAAATTTCAATCAATCGATGGATATTTAGTGCAACGTCTCCCGACATTTCAAATTCGTAAATGGAATTCAAATAATTCAAAATACTTTTTTCCAATTCGTCACTTTCACGCTCAAGGGCAAAAATTCGTTTTCGAAATTCATCCAATTTCTCATCATCACTTTCCGAAATCATTCGACCCAAAGCACTCACAATTTGTCTTGTGATACCAGCAAATTTCACAATTTCACGATTGGCTTCGTAAACATACATTTTGGCGGTAGGTCCAAAAGGTCGACCGATTAGTTTCAATGAATTTCGGTTGTTTTCCTTATTTAAAAATCGATCATTTGCCCAAACCGATAAAGGTTTGATAAAGGGTAAAATCAAGATAGCCGAAATCACATTGAACAAAGTGTGAAAGCTAACCAAAATGATTTCATTGTCAGAGGAAATATAATCTGAAATAAATTTTACAATACTTGGAACAAGGAAAAAGAACAAAATCGCGCCAGCAAGATTCAAAAAGAAATGAAACCAAGCCACAATTTTAGACGCTCTATTTCCTAAAGTAGATGCAATCAAAGCAGCCGATGTCGTCCCGATATTAGCTCCAATGACCATCATCGCAGCTTGTTGAACTCCTAAACCATTGGTCACCAAAACGGCAGCCAAAAGTATAAATGCACTCGATGAATGAAAAAGAAATGTTACCACAATTCCAATCAACACAAATAGCAAAGAAGAAAATAAATCTGTTTCTCCACCGTATTTTTCAATGGAATTTTGGAAAGTTTCGTATTGAGTAAAATCTGGAAGAAACTGATTGAGAAAATAAAATCCTATTAAGATTAAGGCAAATCCAATCGCGAAATTGGACCATTCCTTTATTTTACGATTATTGAAAAAATAAAGAGTTACGGCCAAGGCAATAACAGGCAACGCCAATGATTCGATATGCCATACCAATCCCAAACCAACCACTAACCAAAGCTTGATGGTCGTTCCAATATTAGCTCCTACAATGATAGAAAAGGCTTTTTGAAGATTTAAGATTCCAGCATTGACAAAACTCAAAGTCAAAATACTTACAACCGAGGATGATTGCAATGCTCCTGTAAAAATAGTTCCTGCGAAAGCACCTGAATAGGAATTTCGCGTCATTTTGTTTAGAAAAACTTGTAATTGTTTCCCAGCAGAACGTTGTACTCCTTCACTCATCACTTTCATTCCATATAGGAAGAGAGAGACAGCTCCAAGAACGTTTAATATGAGAAGGATGACTGACATTTTGCTTTTAAAAATGCAAAATTAAGACCTTCAATGTAAACTCATTGTTAAGATTTCAAGCACCTAAAACACAAAGAATTATTGAAAATACTTTTCGGCTTCTAAAACACTTTCGGGTCTCCCAACATCAATTAATAGACCTCCACTATGATCAAAGCCCAAAATAACTTCGTCTTTCATCAATTCCATGTAGGTTTTCATGATAGAGAATTTTCCATTGGTAGGCATTTTTTCAAATATTCGAGGATTGATCATATGAATGCCACTAAATGCTTTTTCTGTCAACGGATTTTCAGATTCAATGATTTCTTCTCCAGTTTGAAGATTTCTCCAACCTTTTAAGTGATGATTGGAATCCAATAATAATTTTCTAGAACTTGCGCGATCACTTACTGCTAAAGTTGCCAAAGGCTGATGCTGGTAATGAAATTGCATCAAATCTTCTACATTTAAGTCGGTCAATATATCCACATTCATCACCAAAAAACTTTCATCGCCCAACAATTTTTTGGCTTTAACAAGACCGCCGCCCGTTTCTAACACCTCATCTGATTCGTCAGAAATTTGAATGTTGACATCAAAATAATTGTTTTCCTCTAAATAGGATTGGATTTGATCGGCGAAATGATGCACATTGATAATGAATTCTGTGATTCCAAAAGATTTCAAATACGCAATGTTTCTCTCCAATAATGTTTTACCACTCACCTTAGCCAAAGCTTTCGGATGATGATCTGTAAATGGTTTAAGCCTCGTTCCCAATCCCGCAGCAAAAAGCATGGCTTTTGGGAGTGTAGCAAAAAATGGGTTGGAAGTTGGGGGCTGGAAGTTGGGAGTATCGTTCATTGAATGCTTTTTCGAAATGCAATTAGTGAATTCATTAAATCGTATGCAAATTTATAATAGAATTCGAATTCGTCCTCCTTTAAATAAAATCTATTTTTGGCTTTATACAAACATGTCACAACTTCCGCCAACGAACGAATGGAATAACCTAAAAATTTTTGAAACTCAAGTTTGGATTGTAGAATTGAACCTTCTGAATTATTGAGAGCTAAAGAATCTACCGCTCTTCGAATTTGTGAGGTTAAGTAAATTTCTCCTCTTCGGGAAATGTTTTTGACAAATTAAAAATCAATTCGCCATACTCCATGGCTCTCTGTCAAACGATTAATTTTTCGAATTTGAAGCTCATAAGTTAGTAAGTAATAGTTCGTTTAGTTAATTTATAAAAAAAACCTCACTTCCCACTTCCCACTTCCTACTTCCTACTTCCCCCACTAATACACTTCGTTAATCCAATTCTTCGCTTCTTGCTCTACGTGTTGAACCTCAACTTTTGCGGCAGGAAATTTTTCAGCAATGTGTTGGGCCATTGCATCTGCCGAATAAACCGAACGATGTTGTCCGCCCGTACATCCAAAATTGATGTCCAAATTACTAAATCCTCTATCCAAATAATCTTGAATCGAAATATCAACCATTGCAAAGGCAGCATTTAAAAATTCCTGAATTTTGGTTTCGGACTCCAAATAGGCTTTCACTTCTTGATCTCGACCCGTTTTGGTTTTGTACTCCTGAATTCTGCCCGGATTTAAAATCCCACGACAGTCAAATACATATCCGCCTCCATTCCCAGATGTATCTGCTGGAATTCCTTTTTTGTACGAGAAACTTCTCACATTGATTTGAAGTTTATTCTCCATCTATTCGTTTTTTTATTTCGTTAAAAAGTTCAGGATTTCCTAAACTTAAAATGACTTTCTTTAATTCTGGATAAGATTCAAGTAAATCTAAATCTTTAATTTCTTCTAAGTTTTTCAATGCAAAACCTATACTTGCTAAAAAATGAGGTTTTCGCTCATAAATTCCTCTAAATCCATAGGCACCCAAAACTTGTAACAATCGTTCAACTAGGCATAGTTCATATCCACGTAGAAATGAATTCCGATCCAAATCTTGTTGAGTCGCATCAATGAATTCTTTGACATACAAATCATAGAATTCTTTTTTCCATTCTGCTGATAAATTTGCTTTGGCTTGCCAAATCAAGGAAACCAAATCATATTGCGCAGGTCCTTTCATTCCTCCTTGATAATCGATGAAGTATGGATGATCGTTGTGGATCATGATATTTCTCGATTGGAAATCACGAAACACAAAATACTGTTCTGGAATAGACGAAAAATCATGGGCAAATTGTTCAAAATCTTGCAATAATTTCCCTTGATTGAATTCAATTCCAGATAAATTGAGGAAATAATTCTTGAAGGAAAACAAATCTCTCAAAACCAAAACTTGATTGAATTTCGGATAGCTAAAAGATTTCGAATAATCCAAACCTACACTCGCCTTCACTTGCATTTTCACCAATTCTCGAATGGATTTTTCGAAAAGTGATTTCGCTTGTTCGCGATCCTTTTCCAAAATATCCATCAAAGAAACATTTCCCAAATCGGATTGAACATACATTGAATAATCCTCTGAAACTTTGATGATTTCTGGTAAATTATCCATTACACGTCCAAAATGTTGTGTAAAATATAGAAAGGTCTGATTTTCTTCTAGATTCTCACTTTCGGTTAAAATAAAGGAAGCTCCTTGAAACTGAAACCGATAATATTTTCGGGAAGATCCGCTTTGAGCTAGCAAGATCAAACTCGCAATCGCTTCGCTACCAAAATTTACATTCAAAAAAGATTCTATGCTCGATTTCATATTTGCATTCAAAGTTATCATAAAATAAAAAGACCCCAAAAGAAATCTTTTGAGGTCTGGATATATCGTTGTGGATACAATGACTAAGAAATGGCTAATTTTTCTTTCAAATTTGCCAACATGGTTTCAGTCATTTTCGCTAAGTCAAATTCGTATTTCCAATTCCAATCTTTTTGAGCAACACTATCGTCAATGCTCGCTGGCCAAGAATCTGCAATTGCTTGACGGAAATCTGGGTTATACGAAATTTCAAAATCTGGTAAGTGTTTTTGAATTTCAGCTGCCAATTCAGCCGGTGTAAAACTTAAAGAATGAAGGTTATAGGAAGTTCGTACGGACAATTTTGTTGGATCTGCCTGCATCAGTTCAATGGTTGCGCGTATCGCATCGTCCATATACATCATAGGTAAAGCCGAATTTTCGCTCAAGAAACATTCATATTTTCCTTCTTCCAAGGCTTGATAAAAAATATCAACCGCATAATCTGTTGTTCCACCACCAGGACGTGTTTTCCAACTGATTAATCCTGGATAACGAATGCTTCGAACATCCACTCCAAATTTTTCATGGTAGTATTGACACCAAAGCTCACCTGCTCTTTTGGAAATCCCATAAACTGTTGAAGGAATTGTCAATGCATTTTGATCGGTATTGATTTTTGGTGTTTCAGGACCAAAAATGGCGATGCTACTTGGCCAATACAATTGGTTGATTTTTTTGTCTTTGGCTAATTCCAAGAAAGTCAAAAGTGAATCCATGTTCAAATCCCATCCTTTCTTAGGGAATTTTTCAGCTGTTGCAGACAACATAGCTGCCAAATGATACACGATAGTAATTTCATGTTTTTCTACCACCGAAGCGATTTGTTCAGCATTCATCACATCGAGTGTTTCATAATTTGGATCCTCAACGTTTGCAGGATCTTGAATATCGGTTGATAAAACATTTTCAACTCCGTAAATTTCACGTAACGCCAATGTCAATTCAGACCCTATTTGACCTAGTGCCCCTGTAACTAAAATCTTTTCCGTCATTATATATTGCTTGTTTTGCCTAGCAAATATACTATTTATAGCAAATTTCTTATAGATTTGTAAGAATAAGATTTCACCAACTTATACAATCATTAATAAAAAATTGTAACCATAATGAAAAAAACAATTTTATGGGGTTTATCCTTGGTTTGTGCCGCTAGCTTTGGACAAACAAATTTTAAAGCAATCGATGTGTCTAACATGGATTTAACAGCTAAACCACAAAATGACTTTTACCAATTTGTCAATGGAAATTGGATGAACAAAACCCAAATTCCTTCGGATCGTTCTCGTTGGGGAAATTTTGATGAACTTCGTGAAAATACCGATTTAATCAACTTGAAAATCTTAAACAGTTTATTAAATTCCAATGCTCAAAAAGGTAGCGATGAACAAAAAATTGGTGATTTATACCGTTCATATATTGATTTTGATGCTCGTAACAAAACAGGTTTAAAACCCATTCAGCCTTATCTTGATAGAATTGATAAAATCAACAATCTTAAAGATCTTCAGTCGTATTTAACGGAGGTAACGCCAATCGGCTTGAATCCTTTTTATGGATTTTTCGTTAGAGCGCATATGAAAAACAGCCAAATGAACACCGTTTATTTAGGCAATGCTAGTCTTGGTTTGGGTCGTGCTTATTACCAAAAAGATGATGAAAACAACCGTGAAACATTAAACAAGTATTCACAATTTATCGATAAAATCTATTCGTTTACCGGTGAGAAAACGCGTGATTTAAAAGGTCCGAAGATTGTTGGATTTGAGAAAACGATTGCGTCCAATATGTTAACTGTTGAGCAAATTCGTGATGCAAAATTACGCTTCAATCCTTATGCTGTAAAGGATTTGAATAAATTATCTAAAAACATCGATTTGGCTAAATTCTTAACCGATTTAGGTGTTAAAACAGATTCTGTTATTATCGGAGAAATCAAATATTTCCAAAATTTAGATCAAATTTTAAACGAAGGAAATCTTCCAACCATCAAGCAATTCATGAAATTTCATTTGATTGAAGGAGCTTCAGGAATTTTGACCAAAGAATTGGATGAACTAAGTTTCGATTTCCACGGTCGACAAATGAAAGGTCAACAAGAACAACGTGCAATTGAAAAAAGAGGATTGGAGTTCGTAAATGGATCGGTTGGGGAACTTTTAGGAAAATTATATGTCAAAGAAAATTTTCCACCAGAAGCCAAAGCCAATGCGCAAGAAATGATTGATTATTTGTTTAAATCATTCAAAGTTCACATCAACAATTTGGAATGGATGTCACCTGAAACCAAAGTAAAAGCTTTGGAAAAATTAGGGAAGTTTACAGTGAAAATTGGGTATCCAGATAAGTGGAAAGATTATTCTCAATTGGAAATCGTTTCGCACAAAGAAGAAGGAGCTTTGTTCAAAAACCGAATGAACATCAGAAAATGGCACTACAACCGAAATTTAGAAAAAATCGGACAACCAGTAGACAAACAAGAATGGGGTATGTCACCTCAAACAGTTAATGCGTATTTCAATTCTTCTAATAATGAAATCGTTTTCCCAGCTGCAATTCTTCAATTTCCTTTCTTTGATATGAGAGCAGACGCTGCTGTAAATTTTGGTGGAATTGGTGCGGTTATTGGACATGAGGTTTCCCATGGATTTGACGATAGTGGTTCTCAATATGATGGAGATGGAAATTTGGTGAATTGGTGGACAGAATCAGATCATGCAAAATTCAAAGCCGCTGGAAAAAGATTATCGGAACAATTCTCACAATATGAACCCGTTCCAGGAACTTTTGTAAATGGAGATTATACCTTAGGTGAAAATATTGGGGATTTAGGTGGATTGAACGTTGCCTATGATGCTTTGTTGATGTACTTAAAAGACAAAGGAAATCCAGGATTAATTGATGGATTTACCCAAGAACAACGATTCTTCATATCTTGGGCCACCATTTGGAGAACCAAATCAACAGATGCTGCCTTGATCAATCAAGTAAAAACTGACCCGCATACTCCAGGTTATTTTCGTGCAATTGGTCCATTGGAAAACATTGACGGATTTTACAAAGCTTTTGATGTGAAAGAAGGAGACAAAATGTACAAACCAAAAGAAGAAAGAATCGTAATTTGGTAAGAAAAATGATCATACCTAAAATCTTTAAATGGCTATTTTTTAGAAAAAAAATAATAAAAATGACAACAGTAGAAGCAATAAAAAATCCGAATGCGAGCTTAGTAGACATTCGCGAACCCTATGAATTAGAAGTAGATGGATTGGTTGAAAAAGCAATCAACATCCCAATGGGAGAAATTCCAGATCGTTTGGAAGAATTAAAATCTCTTCCAAAACCTTTGGTAATTTTTTGCCGCAGTGGAAAACGCGCTTCCTCTGTATTAAATTTTCTAAATGAAAATGGAATTGATGACGCTTTCAATGGAGGCGGATTTGCAGACGTAAATGAAATTTTAAGCGAAGATTAATTTCTTCCTTTTGAAACCTATAACTTTGCCATCGTTTATCTTAAAAAGGTAAACATTGGCAAAGTTTAATTTTATAGCGGAATGACAAAAAAAGAACGAGCGATTTATGTAATGACGGAATTGGAGAGATTATATCCACAACCTCCCATCCCACTTGACCACACAGATCCATTTACCATGTTAATTGCCGTTTTATTGTCTGCTCAAACTACGGACAAAAAAGTCAATGAGGTAACTCCCGATTTATTTGCAAGAGCAAGCAATGCCAAAGCAATGAGTTTGCTAGATGTGGAGGAAATCAAATACCTCATCAGACAAATTGGATTATCCAACACCAAAGCCAAAAACATCAAAAGACTTTCCGAGATCTTGGTAGAAAAATACGATGGTGAAGTTCCTGAAAGTTTCGATCAATTGGAAGAACTTCCTGGCGTTGGCCATAAAACAGCATCGGTGGTCATGGCTCAAGCTTTTGGTCATCCAGCTTTTCCAGTGGACACCCATATTCATCGATTAATGCACCGATGGAAATTATCCAATGGAAAATCAGTCGAACAAACCGAAAAAGACGCAAAACGTTTATTTCCAAGAGAAACTTGGAACAAATTGCATCTGCAAATCATCTATTATGGAAGAGAATATTCGCCTGCTCGAGGATGGAATTTGGAGAAGGATTATATCACCCGAAATATTCTAGCCAAAAATCCTGAATGAACTTAACGTTAATTCAAGTTTATATTTATTAAATTTGCACTTAAAATTTTGAATTTCTTGCTATGTTGAATACCATCATTACTGGATCTGGTCACTTTTTACCTGAAAGAATCGTCAAAAATTCAGATTTTCTGAACTATGAATTTTATGACGAAGCAGGAATCAGAATAGAAAAAACGAACCAGGAAATTATTCAAAAATTCCAAGAAATTACAGAAATTGAAGAAAGACGATATGCAGAAAACAATTTATACACCTCTGATATCGCAACAATTGCAGCTCAACGAGCAATCGAAGATGCAGGGATTGACAAAGAAGACTTGGATTATGTAATCGTTGCCAACAATTATGGTGACATCGATGCTGAACATCGTCAGGTTGACAATATGCCTTCTATCGCCACTCGTGTCAAACATAAATTGGGAATCAAAAATAACAAATGTCGTCCATACGATATGTTATTTGGTTGTCCAGGTTGGATTGAAGGAATTATTTTGGCTCATCATATTTTCATGTCGGGAACAGCTAAAAAAGCTTTAATCATTGGTGCTGACACCTTATCAAGAGCAGTTGATCCACATGATAGAACCGCTATGATTTTCGCAGATGGCGCAGGTGCAATCGTGTTGGAAGCCAAAGAAGGAACAGAGAAAATGGGTATTTTATCCTATGATACCATTTCTGATTCTATGGATGAAATGACGTATTTATTAAATGATGTTTCCTTAAAATCAGATTACGAAGGATCCAAAATTAATATCAAAATGCGTGGACGTAAAGTATACGAATATGCCTTACGTAAAGTTCCAGCATTGATCAAACGCGTTATCGACAATTCAGGAGTTGAATTCACGAATATCAACAAAGTTTTGCTTCATCAGGCCAATGCCAAAATGGATTATGCCATGGTAGAACGTTTGCATAAACTTTACAACATCACGGATTTCGACCATGATATTGCGCCGATGACGGTTCAAAAATTAGGGAATACTTCGGTTGCTACCGTTCCTACTATGTATGATTTGATTCAAAAGAAACAATTGGGCAATCACGAATTTCATTCAGGCGATCATATTGTCCTTGGTGCTGTAGGTGCTGGTATGAACATCAATGCGATTGTCTACAAAATGCCCTAATCTTTTTCAACAAGAATCCTATTTAAATTTTATTGCAACCTGATTTATTGTACTCGATAAATCCGATCAAACCTGCCCAAAATTTAGGATTATAGATACTTTTTTTTTGGGAAATTTCAGCAAATATTTAGTCGATTTAGGAAGAGGAAGAAAGTTTTTTTTCATTTTTTTTTATTATTTTAACGCTTTTACTTGTTCATTTTCAGATATTTAAATATTTTAATTATCTTTAGGATGAAATTTTTTAAAAAAATTATGTGACTTTTTTGAAACACTGGTGTCATAATAATTGAAAACAAGTCAATGGCGTTCCAAACTTCAATCGATAAGATAACAGATGAGGAACTTGTACAAGAGATAATCAAATCAAATGATACACATTTGTTCGGTCTGTTGTATGATAGGTATGTCACGATTGTTTACAACAAATGTCTAAGTTTTATTGCTTCGAAAGAAGATGCACAAGATTTAACCCATGACATTTTTGTGAAGCTCTTTGTCAAGCTGAAAACATTTAAAGGTGATTCCAAATTTTCTACTTGGATTTATGCATTTACCTATAATCATTGTATCAATCATTTACAACGAGAAATAAAAAGTCATAAAAACACGTTTTCAATGGAAGATGATATAGAAGATCAATTCCTTGAAGAAGTAGATGATGCACAAATTTTCGAAATGAAAACTGAAAAATTATTTGCCTCCTTACAACAAATTAAACCTGAAGAAAAAGCTTTACTCTTGATGAAATATCAAGATGATTTGTCGATCAAAGAAATAGCTAACCTTAACAACCTGGGGGAGAGTGCCGTAAAGATGAGGCTAAACCGAGCTAAGTCAAACCTCCTGTTAATTTACCAAAAATTGTAAGCATGCAGAATCCATTTAAAAAAATAGTTGAGAATCAACAGGTTCCAGAAATGCTGAGAGAACGCGTTATGGGAGACATTCGCATGATTAAGCTTACAATGGATTTAGCAGATTTAGTCGCTGTTAAATATCCATCTACAATTGCTGATATTTTGAATGCCACTGGTTCCAACAAAAAGAAGAAAAATAAATAAATGATTTAACCGATTAGAAAATGAAATTACCTTTACACTTAATAGAAGATTTGTACGCTGATTTTTTGCAAATGTTACCCAATTTATTGATGGGCTTTGCTTTTGTTGTCATCGCTATTATTTCCTATAAAGCCATTATATGGATTGTAAGGAAATTGCTAAAGGCTTCCAAAATTGAAAAATTAAACAAAATCATCAATGACAATGAATTGATTCAAAAGTCAAATGTTTCCATTGATATTACCAATGTCATCGTAGGAATTTTGAAATTCATTTTGGTCTTAATAATTTTAATTATAGGTGCCGAATTCCTTAATCTTAAAATAGTTTCTGAACAAATTGGAAAACTATTGGAATACTTGCCTAAATTACTAATTGGACTAATCATTTTCGTTTTTGGAACTTATTTAGCGAGTCAAGCAAAAAAATTGGTTCATAGTCTCGTGAAATCATTGGATGCAGGTGGCGCAAAAGCTATTAGTACGATCGTATTCTATTTCATTTTTGTATTTGTTTCCATAACTGCTTTGAACCAAATTGGCGTAGATACCGAAATTATCTCCAATAATTTATCCTATTTCATTGGTGCTGCCCTAATTGCTGTGACCATTGCCGTAGGATTAGGATCAAGAGATATTGTATACCGACTGATTCTGGGATTTTATACCAAAAAGAATTTAGCAGTTGGTATGAAGATTGAAATAAACAATAAAATCGGTGTGATTGAATCAATTGACAATATATGCTTGATATTAAAAACTGAAAATGAAAAACTTATGATTCCTATTAAACATGTGAACAATTCAGATGTCCGAATTATAAGCGAATAAATTGAAACTAACTTAAACCAATCAACCAAATCTAAACTACAGGTTTAACAATGCCCTAACCAATACAAACAAGTTAAACCCTAATTCTGCCGGTTCCCTGCCGGCAGTTTTTTTTTAATTAATGATTTGTTAATAAATTTTAACATTCGTTAATGTTTTCCTAAAGTTCTTAAAAAGATTACCTACCGTACGCATATCCTATTAGTTTTGCGAACGTAAAGTTAAGAATCATCAATTTTAGCGGGTAGAAATGAAAGGTATAAATTTAGCAATAATTGCTGTCATCGCAATATTCACTACGTCTTGTAGTACTCTAGTATCGACCAATCAAGCTAAATCTAGTTTTGTTCCTTTAGAAAGATCTTACTACACTCAAAGCACCATCATCAATAAAAAACTTTTTGCTGAAAACAAATCAAATGAGGTTGCAACTGTTAAAGTTAAACCTGCAAAAACAGCTATTGAAGAATTAAACGATATTCATATGATGGCCATGAACTCGTTTGTAACCCAAATTTTATCAGAAGCAGAATCCTATCTTGGTGTACCATACCGTTTTGGTGGTACAACGCGTAAAGGAATTGACTGTTCTGCATTTGTTCAAAGTGTATTCCAAATGTTTAACCACGAATTGCCTCGTGTTTCAGCTGCTCAAGCAAAAGAAGGTGAAATTGTTCACAAAGAAAATATGCGTGCCGGTGATTTGGTTTTCTTTGCAACCAATGGTGGCTCAAGAGTTTCGCATGTCGGAATCGTACACAATGTTTCAGACGATGGCGAAATTGAATTCATTCACGCTTCAACATCTCAAGGTGTTATCGTAACTCCTTTAAGCAGCGATTATTGGTCAAAACGTTTTCTTTACGCAAAACGCATCATTGACTAAAACTCTTTAAAATTTTCCTGAATCCATTTCTCTGCTAGTAGATAGGGATTCGTTTCATGCAACAAATTTTCCAAAGAATTATCTTGCTCATATCGAACCATAATTCGATGAGTAATTTTCTCCTTTATGTATTCTTTCACGCGCAAATTCATTTGCTCCTTTCTTCGATTTTGAATATATCCATTGCGGGTAGTCAATTCAAAATATTCTTCAATCGAAGTCCAAACCTCTTCCAATCCTTTGCCAGTCAATCCAGATCCCATCAAAACTTTCCGTTTCCAACTAGAATCCTTTTGAGGTAGAAACTGCAAAGACCTCGCCAAAGTTACTTTTACTTCTTTTGCTTTTTCAGAACCAAAGTCATCCACTTTGTTGACAAAAATAATATCTGACATTTCCATGATACCACGTTTGATCCCTTGAAGATCATCACCCGCACCTGGAATTTGTAGAAACAAAAACAAATCCGTCATTTCATGCACCAAAGTTTCAGACTGCCCTACTCCTACGGTTTCAATTAAAATCACATCAAAACCCGCCGCTTCACATAACAACATGGCTTCATACGTACGAGATGCAATTCCTCCTAAATATCCAGCTGTCGCAGACGGACGTATATAGGCATTTTCATTTCGAGCCAAATCTTCCATACGGGTTTTATCGCCCAGAATACTTCCTCCCGACAAGGAACTACTTGGGTCAATCGCTAAGACAGCTACTTTCAACCCTTTCTGCGTTAACAAATTTCCAAAACCTTCAATGAAAGTACTTTTTCCAACTCCTGGAACTCCGGTGATCGCAATTCGCTTGGCTTTCCCAGTAAATGGCAAAAGAAGTTGAATCAATTGATGCGCTTTGTTTTGATTTTCAATCAAGGTATTCTCTGCCAATGTGATGGCGCGACTAAGAGAAACACGATTTCCATTTCGTATACCTTTAGCTAATTCTTCTATCGTTTCTGTCTTCATCTATCACAAATGTACTAAATTTTGAATGTGGAATTGGATTGCCACTTCCGAATCAAATCTGTAATTTTGACGAAAATAAAAGTTTGCAAATTCCTACTTTAAAATACCAAGATAAGGTTGCTATTGTTGCTCCTTCGGGAAGAGTTTTCGCTTCTGAATTAGATGAAAATATGGAATTTTTGAAATCCATTGGGTTAATTCCCGTTTTGGGCAAAAACTTGTTTCAAAATCACAATGAAGGCTATCAGTATGCGGGTACAAAAGCGCAACGTTTGGCCGATTTCCAAGAAGCCTTGGATGATGATCAAATCAAAGCGATTTGGTGCGCTAGAGGTGGATATGGAGCGGTACATTTGCTAGACGAACTCAATTGGGAAAGATTCAAAAAAAATCCAAAATGGATCATAGGATATTCCGACATCACGGCGATTCACAATCATATCAACAATTGGGGAATTCCTAGCATTCATGGAATCACGGTTAAAAAACTGAACACGCAATATTCAAAAGAATCCTTTGAAAGTTTAAAAAATATCTTGTTCGACGGAAAAATTTCCTACCAAATTCCTTCTCACTCTTTGAATCAAATTGGTTCAGTTGAAGGAAAATTAGTCGGTGGAAATTTATCCTTGATTTATAGCTTGATCGGAACGGAATCAGAATTAAAAGGAGAAGATTTGATTTTATTTATCGAAGATTGGAACGAAAACTGGTACCATTTGGACAGAATGATGATGAATTTGAAACGAAATGGATTGTTTGATCGAATCAAAGGATTAATTGTCGGGAGCTTTACGCGAATGGATGTTCAAGAAGAAAATCCAGAATTTTTACAAGATTACGATCAGACCTCTTACCAATTAATTCATACATTTATGAATGAATACAATTTCCCAATCTGTTTCCAATTCCCTGCGGGACATATTGGTGATAATCGAGCATTAAAATTGGGCGCAAACGTCAAATTAGAAATTACAGAAAACATCACATCGATAGAATTTTAACAAGATGAACAAATTACACATCATACAACACCCTTTGATCCTTTCCAAAATGACGCAAATCAGAAGAAAGGAGACTCCAACAAAAATGTTCAAAGAATTGGTCAATGAGATTTCCGCGCTCATGTGTTATGAAATCACGAGAGATTTGGAAACAGAAGAATTTGAAATCGAAACTCCTGTGAGCAAAACCACCGGATATCGAATCAAGGGAGAAGATTTGGTTTTGGTTCCAATTTTACGAGCTGGTTTGGGAATGGTAGAAGGAATTCAAAATTTAATGCCTAGCGCCAAAACGGGACATATTGGGATTTACCGCGACCACGAAACACTACAGCCGGTGGAGTATTTATGCAAACTACCATCCAATATGCAAAACAGAGACATTATCATATTGGATCCCATGTTGGCGACAGGTGGTTCAGCAGTTAAGGCGATCGAAATCTTAAAATCGTATCAGGTGAAATCCATCCGATTGGCTTGTTTGGTAGGTTGTCCAGAAGGAGTGAAATACGTTCATGAATCTTATCCAGAAATTCCAATTTACTTGGCAGCTTTGGATGAGAAATTGAATGAACAAGGATATATTGTTCCTGGCTTAGGTGATGCAGGAGATCGTTTATTTGGAACAATATAAAAATGGCTACGCATAACGATTTTGGAAAAGAAGCCGAAAACCAAGCGGTCAAATTTTTAGAGGCCAAAGGTTATCAAATACTTGATCGAAATTGGGTTTTTCAAAAAGCCGAAATCGATATCATTGCTCAAGACCTATCCTCCAATGAATTAATCATTGTAGAAGTAAAAGCGAGAAAAGAACATTCTTTGACCAATCCAGAAGATGCTGTAACCAAAAGCAAACGAAATCTTTTGGTGAAGGCTGCAAATGAATACTTAATTTCCAAAGACATTCAATTAGAAACTCGTTTTGACATCATTAGCTTAGTGAAAAAACAAGATTCTTGGAAAATTGAACACATTCCAAATGCTTTTTTATCATTTGAATAAGTTAATTCTTTTGATCTCGGTATATTTTTTTCTGTCTAATTCAAAAATTTAAATTAATTTAGGTAGATTAAAATTATAGAAGTATGAAAAAATATTTTGTGGCATGCTTGCTTTTTAGCATAGGAATCTTCGCATATTCACAATCACCAATTGGAGTTTGGAAAACGATTGACGATAAAACAGGAAAAGAAAAATCGCATGTAAAAATTTACGAAACTCAATCAGGTAAATTACAAGCCGAGGTTGTGAAAATTTTGACTCCTGGAAAAGAAGATGCGAAATGTACAGAATGTAAGGGAGCCAAAAAAGATAAACCTATTTCAGGAATGGTTATTTTATGGGGATTGGAAAAAGACAATGAGAAAAGATGGGATGATGGAAGAATTCTGGACCCTAACTCAGGAAAAGAATACGATTGTAGGATTACCGTAAAAGACAAGAACACTCTTGAGGTTCGTGGTTACATGGGTGTACCAACACTTGGAAGAACACAAACTTGGACTCGAGTAGAATAATATTATCCTAAGATAAACTTAGAAATCTCTTTTGATGTATTCAAAGGGGATTTTTTTATACTTTTGACACTAGATTGAATGATATGAAAAAGATTTTTGCCGTTTTGTCCTTAAGCCTATTTTTGATAAATTGTTCAGAGACCGACGTCTTGATTAAAACTGGAAAATTAGAAGTGACAGATCTAAATTTACCTCATCTTCCCGATGGTTACAACTATGAAGGTTGGCTTTTGGTGGATGCATCCTATGTTTCGGTTGGGAAAATCACAAATGATTCCATCAATCAAAATCTTGCAAGATTTTCCAATATTGAAGTCAATGATTTGGCAGACGCTCAGTCTTTTGCCATAACAGTTGAGTCTTCAGGATCAGCTGCACCATCGAATTATGTTTTGTTAGTAGGAAATTTCAATGGAACCTCAGCCCAATTATCTTCAGACGCTGAAATTCCTAGTGGTGTTTTACCATTAGCCAAACGTCTTTCAGCAGCATTCACCGTTCAAACCGCTACAATTCCTCAAGAAGACATGGGAATTTATAGTGAAAACGGAATTTGGTTCTTCAAAGGAAATCCCGATAACCGAGAAACGACCATTCAGTTTGATTATGAAGGCCTTCAATATCAAGCATGGCTTCGAAAATCCTATGAAAACACCTATTATGATTTAAATATGGGAGTTATCACTTCTGATACCTTATCGGATAATTGGAAAGGATTCACACTTCCTTCGTATCAAAACAATACACCCAAATTTGCAGGTGAAGATTTCTTGCAGCAACCATCAACTGGTACCACTTATCCGAGTAATTATTTTCCGTTGAACGTAAGCGGTGGAGAAATTATCATCACTCCTATTTTGGCTGGATACAACAATTCAACAACCCCATTTCCAATTTATTTATTGAAAGGAAATGTTCCAGAAAATGTTACAAATGATGCCAATCAAACTTATCCACTCATCATTAATACTAATTTTGGAGCAAAAGCTATAAAGCAATAATAGATTAAATAATTTGCTTTAACTTTGCGCAAGTAATAACCAGAAAGGGGTGCTTTTTCGCAATAGCGAAGGGCTGAGATTATACCCAAAGAACCTGGGCGGGTAATGCCGCCAAGGGAAGTTGCAAAACTTTTCCTTATTTTTTTATAGAAACTTAATTTGAACGTATATCGTTCGATATTTCTCTATGAATAAAAGGAATCAAATTAAGGGTAAATCCACCTTTCATTTAAATTAATTTAAAATGAAAAGTAGGATTTTTTTATGCGCTGTTCTTAGCGGAACACTAGCGTATGCACAAGTTGAGGAAAATCAAGATTCAACCATCATTGAATTGGAAGGGCTAAATTTGGTAGAACAACTGCCCATCACCTCAGAAAAAATCACCAAAAAATTACTCAATCAGAAGAACCTAGGACAAGACATTCCTAGTCTTTTGCAAAATGCCACTTCGGTAGTCACGACATCTGACGCTGGAGCAGGAATTGGCTATTCGACCATTCGGATTCGAGGAATTGGCCAAGAACACATCAACATTACGATGAATGGCGTGACCTTAAATGATCCTGAATCACAAGGCGTATTTTGGGTGAACATGCCCGATTTAGCATCCAATGCCAATTCCATCATGATTCAAAGAGGTGTTGGTACTTCAACTTCTGGAACTGGAGCTTTTGGCGCGATCATCAATATGGATTCTTCCAATCCCTCACCCAAAGCATTTTTAGAAAGTTCGAATTCTTGGGGAAGTTTTGCCACGCAAAAATATAGCCTAAACGGTGGAACAGGTTCAATTTTGAACAACAAACTTCGAATTGACTTAAACGCTTCTCTCATTCAATCAGATGGTTATATTGATCGTGCGTTTAGTGACTTATTTTCCTATGGAATGAATGCGAAATACGAACTGAATGAAAACACAAGTTTTCGCTATTGGACATTTTTTGGAAAAGAAAAAACCTACCAATCCTGGAATGGAATTGATGCAGAAACCATGAAAAGCAATAGACGATTTAATTCTGCCGGCGCTATTTACAATGAAGATTGGACCGATATTGTGGGTTATTATGACAACGAGACCGATAATTACCAACAACATCACAATCATTTCATTTGGGAACAGAAATATGGCAAAGGATGGAAATCCACCAGTACTTTGCACTATACTATAGGAAAAGGATACTATGAAAACTACAAACAAGGTGCTGATTTAGTTGAATATAAAATCATTTCAGATCTTGAAACCTCTGATTTGGTTAGACAAAAATGGTTGGACAATCATTTCTATGGAATCAATTTCCAAATGGAAAATCAAACCTTTGGAGACATAAAATTGTTTACTGGATTTGCTGCCAATCAATTTCAAAACGATCATTATGGAATTGTGAATTGGGTGAAAGATTTGGATAATGTAGATCCGAAACATGAATTTTACCGAAACGAATCTCAAAAAACAGATATTTCGGCTTATGCAAAAGCTTTATGGAGCCTAAATCGATGGGAATTATTTGGGGACATTCAGTACCGATATGTGAATTATCAGACCAAATTTGGTCCAAATGGTGAAAATGAATTTGAAGATTTTTTCCCTTTCGAAGGAGATTTTCATTTCATCAATCCAAAACTAGGATTCAATTTCGCATTCAACAATCAAAACCATTTGTATTTCTACTATGGAATGACCCATCGCGAACCCAATCGTTCGGACTATTTAGACAACAAAGAAACACCCAAAACAGAAAAATTGCACGATTTTGAATTTGGGTTTAAAAAATCGGGAAGACTTCAACTAAATGCCAATGCATTTTATATGTACTACATCGATCAGTTGGTTCCAACGGGTGAATTGGATGATGTAGGTGGATTCAAAAGAACCAATAGTGGGGAAAGTTTCCGATCGGGAATTGAACTTCAAGCCAATTATACGTTAATCCCTCAGAAATTAGATGTTTTTGCAAACGGAACGTTCAGCATTCATCAAAATCTTGACTATTCAGAAATTGCATATGATGAAAATTGGAACGAACTTTTGGTTCATCATGGAAAAACCGCCATCGCATTTTCACCCAATATTATCGGTGCATTTGGACTTAATTATTCACCCTTTAAGAATTTCAATTTGAATCTTTCGAACAAATACGTAGGCGAACAATTTTTGACGAATACTGAATTGGAAAACGGAAAATTGGATGATTATTTCTTGACGGATTTACTTTTTCAATACTCACCCAAATGGTTGGGATTGGAAAATTTGCGATTCTCTCTTTTGATCAACAATTTGTTTGATGTCGAGTACGAGAGCAATGGATATTATTATGAACAAGCCTTTTATTTTCCACAAGCTGGAATCAATATTTTGGGAGGGGTTCAATTTAGATTGTAAAGAAAAAAGCCGGATTTCAGAATTGAAATCCGGCTTTTTAATTCTATGAATTGAAATTATTTGATCACAACTCTACGGTTGATTTCCATTCCTTTTCCTTCTACTTTGATAATGTAGATTCCGGCATTATCAATTCTTACTTTCACTTCGGTGTTGTTGTATGGATTGTTCTGAGTCTTTACTAACTTTCCAGACAAATCATATACAGAAACCTTAACGATTGATTTTTGGTTGTTTTCCAAACGAACTACCACGTTTTTGTTTTGAGCTGTATATACTTTTACATCATCACGATCTTGGTAGTGAAAATCATTGGTATCCATCCCAACATTCCAAATTTCGTAAACCCATTCTGGATTGTCGATGTAAGGATTTCTATTTCCTTGGTGGTTGTAATAAATCAAATCATTTAAGTCTCTTTCTCTATCACTCACTGGGTCCATTACATGCCATTGTGCCAAAACTTCCAAGAAATCATCACTGAAAACTTTATTGGAAGAACCATCAAACATTACTTTCACATTTGAACCTCCAGCATTGTTATAGAAATTGGTCATTCTATTTTGGTAACAAGTAGCAAAATAAAAGAATGCACGAGCAACATCACCTTTGAATTCATCAATCGGCTCCATAACTATAATGCTAGAATCTTCAACGAAACGACCTTTTAACGTTCCATTTTTAGACTTACATGGTAAATTGGTCGCACCACTATTACAGTTATTGGCAGATTGCGGATTCTGGATAGGCCCAAATGCATAATTCCCTCTCCAACCATTTACTTTACTATCAGTTGGCCATACATGGAATGCATCTGAACGCATTGGCAAAGCTTCATCGAAATAAGATTGAGGAATCAAATGCTCTCTGTTAAATGCATCTCCTTCATTTGCTCCTGAACCCATACTTTCATTTGCACTGTAGTTGTAAGGATCAGGACCATCAGGATTTTCAGAATAAATATCTAGAATGGTATTGTCATTTTCATAATATTTATCCTTAAAACCATTTTTAGAATGATTACTTGCATATAAATCTCTTAAAGCATTGTAACTTTGAGCGTCAAAATTTTTAATAATATTGTGAAGTGCTGTCTTCAATTCATATCCTTGCAAACCTTCAGCGTCTTCATAATAACCACTTGGCACTTGCCCACAAGCAATGGAAGCAAGTGAAATGGTTAACAAGAAAATCTTTAAATTCTTTTTAATCATGTTGTTATTAAATTAGGGGGTAAAATTAAGGATAATAAGGGAGATATTTTTTCATTTTTTTTAGATATTTTTCTTCAGAAGATTTGCAGATATAAAAAAATGTTCTAATTTTGCGCTCTCATTCGAACAGATAAGTATCGAATTAGCTAAAAGAATAAAAGAATTATGGCAAATCATAAGTCAGCATTAAAGAGAATCAGACAAAACGAAGTTAAAAGAACGAGAAACCGTTACTATCATAAATCTGCACGTACAGCTATCAAAAACTTACGTACAGAAACTGATAAGTCTGCAGCAGAAGCTCAATTTCCAAAGGTTTCTTCTCAAATTGACAAATTAGCTAAACGCAACATTATTCACAAGAATAAAGCGTCTAACTTAAAAAGCAAATTGGCTAAACACATCGCTGGTTTAGCATAAGATAAATTGTTGGCCCGTTCGTCTATCGGTTAGGACTCAAGATTTTCATTCTTGCAAGAGGGGTTCGATTCCCCTACGGGCTACAAATTTAAACCACCATACGTTTTGATGGTTTTTTTTGTGCCTCTACGACAAAAATAGGTACAACAATTAAAATAGGACGGCCCGTTCGTCTATCGGTTAGGACTCAAGATTTTCATTCTTGCAAGAGGGGTTCGATTCCCCTACGGGCTACAAAAAAGAGATCAGTATTTGATCTCTTTTTTTTATTTTCTAATTGTCTCGTCCTGAAATAATGATACAAAAAAAAAGAATCATTATGAAAGAAGAGACAAATTATCAAAAGCGTACCCAACGCGATTACACCATGACA
>NZ_JBEPMO010000006.1:0-150254 GCF_040545805.1 Moheibacter stercoris | reverse complement strand
ATCAGTTTTTAAGCTAGAAAAATGAAATTTTAATATCCAAGAAGCAAAAAATAAATATTAAGCATAAAAAAGAGACTGTCTTTTGAGACAGCCTCATTTTATATCTTGATTGAAAAATTTTAAGCTTCTACTAAATTTTCTTCCACTTTGACTCTCCATCCAAAAGGATCTTCAGAAACACCCATTTGTAAGTCAACTAAGTTTTTCTTTAAGATTTGTCCATAAGATTCTTCAGGAGATAATAATGGCAATTCCAATCTTTCGTCTCCATATCCAACGGCAACGTAGTTATTTACAACAACAGCTGTTCCTACACCAAAAACTTCTTTTAACTCACCACTTTTGTGCGCATCATAAACTTCTTGAACGGTAATTTTACGAACTTCAACTTCGATACCCAATTTGGTAGCCAACTGCAACATACTATCACGAGTAACTCCATCCAAAATTCTTTCAGAAGTAGGAGCAGTGATTAATTTGTCTCCAATTCGAACCATTACGTTCATGGTTCCAGCCTCCTCGATAAACGTATGCGTTGCATCATCTGTCCAAACTACTTGATCGTAACCTTCTTCACGTGCTAAATGCGTCGGATAGAAAGAACCTGCGTAGTTTCCTGCAGCTTTTGCAAATCCAACTCCACCATTGGCTGCGCGGCTATAACGATCGGCAATTTTTACAGACAATGGTTTGTTGTAATAATTGGGAGCAACCGCTGTTAAAATGGCAAATAAATATTCGTTTGACGAACGAGCTGTTATAG
This sequence comes from Moheibacter stercoris, assembly GCF_040545805.1. NCBI lineage: Bacteria > Pseudomonadati > Bacteroidota > Flavobacteriia > Flavobacteriales > Weeksellaceae > Moheibacter > Moheibacter stercoris. The sequence continues at coordinate 149,491 of NZ_JBEPMO010000006.1, read as the reverse complement.
CCTCCTCTGTTGCAAACATAACAGGACGTAAGTACAATGACATACCGTGCGTTGCAGGAACCCATTGTCTATCTAAATCAACCAAAGCTTTCAATCCATCCATAAAAATATGTTCAGGAATTTCTGGCATGTCCAAACGAACTGCAGATTTATTTAAGCGTTCAAAGTTTTTCTCTGGTCTAAACAAATATACATCTCCGTTTGATCCTTTATAGGCTTTCATTCCTTCAAAAATTCCTTGCCCATAATGTCCAACTGATATAGCAGGTGTGAAATCTAATTTCCCGTAAGGTTTTATAATAGGTTCGCCCCATTTTCCATCTTTGTACCAACACAATAACATATGGTCAGAAAATGCGGTTCCAAACGTTTCAATGTCAAATACTTCTGGAGTAAATCTTGATTCTTTGATTTTTTCAATAATCATACTTACTTATTTTAATTTTTGTTTCGCGAATCGCAAATTTACTTATAAATATCGTAAAATCCCGATTAATACTCGATTAAATATTAATACTTTTGAGCATGTTTTCAAGAAAAATTATCAAAACCGAAGACGGTTCTGCAACTCTTTTTATACCAGAATGGAACGAGTCTTATCATTCCAAACATGGAGCAATTCAAGAAGCCTATCATGTTTTTATCCGTAATGGTTTGGATTTGATGAAGACAGATTCGCCTATTTCCATTTTAGAAATCGGATTTGGAACTGGTTTAAATGCTTTGATTACTTTGTTGGAATCGCATAAGCGAAATCTGAAAATAAAGTATACGGGAATTGAGAAATTTCCTGTTTCTAAGGAAGAATTTGCGTTGTTGGACTATCCGTCTTCTTTACATGGAATTGAAGGAAATGATCAATTTCAACTAGAATTTATTCAGTCTAATTATTCAATCCTTATGGAGTCAAATTGGGAAGAAATGAATACTATTTCTCCTCAATTCCAGTTGAAGAAAATTCAAGCAGATTTTATGGAATTCGATTATACAAAAGAAAACTTTGACTTGATTTATTTTGATGCTTTTGGTGCTCGAGTTCAACCCGAATTATGGACAGAAGAATTGTTCCAGAAAATAATCCCTTCATTGAAAACCAACGGAATTTTTACTACGTATTCGGCCAAAGGAAGTGTAAGAAGAGCCTTGATTGCAGCGGGATTGACTGTCGAAAAACGTCCTGGACCTCCGGGGAAAAGAGAAATGTTGGTCGGACAAAAATTGGACAGAAATGACGCCGTTTAACATACGAGTTTATGGATTATTGGTGGTTGAAAACCAATTGATGATCATACGAGAACCTTTTGCTGGAACTGTCATAGATAAATTTCCTGGTGGCGGATTGGAATTTGGAGAAGGAACAATCGAATGTTTGCAACGTGAATTTTTGGAAGAATTGAATTTAGAAATTGAAGTTTTAGAACATTTTTATACCCAAGATTTCTTTTTACAATCAAGATTTGATGAAAACGAACAAATTTTCATGGTGTATTACAAAGTGATTGCAAAAGACATCCATCAATTAAAGGTTATCGATCAAGATATCCAGGAAATTATTTGGAAAGATCTTTCTGAAGTTCAACCCACAGATGTTTCTCTTGAAACCGATCAACTGGTCATTAAAATGTTAATAGGAAAATCTTAGAATAACTCACGATCTTCAAAATATTGAATGATCGCTTGTTTCATCAACAAAGATTGTTCGTTGGCTTTCAATTCTGGAAGCGGTTCCAAGAATTCAAATTGTGGCCAACCATCTTTGTCCAATCCATCAAAACGATAATAGCCAAATGGTTCTAAAACTCGACAAACTGCAATATGTAAAAGATTGACTTTGTCATCTTTCTTGAATTTTCGTTTTCCTTTCCCCAATTCCTGAACGCCAATCAAAAATAATATCGTATCCAAATCGGGTGTTTCTCCACCCGTAAAATTCTGAGCGAAAAATTCTTCTACTTTGGTCCACTTTTCTTTTGCTGTTAATTCTGTCGCATTCATTTTGCAAAAATACACATTCTAGTTTTAGTAAAATCTTTCCTCAAAATTTCCGTAATTTGACGAGAAATAAAATTTGAAATTATGAATTGGGTTATCCTAATTATTGCTGGTCTATTTGAAGTAGGTTTTGCCTCTTGTTTGGGGAAAGCAAAAGAAACAACAGGGACAGAATCGTATCTTTGGTATGCCGGATTTTTGGTTTGTTTAACCATCAGTATGGTCTTGTTGATGAAGGCAACGCAAACCTTGCCTTTGGGAACAGCTTATGCCGTTTGGACGGGAATTGGAGCAGTTGGAACCGTTTTGATGGGAATTTTTGTATTCAATGAACCTGCTACATTTTGGAGAATCTTTTTTATTTGTACCTTGATTGCATCCATCGTTGGACTTAAAGCTGTATCAAATTAATGGGAAAATTTATTGATAAAGTTGTCGAAGATTTGTTGCAAACTCATGAAAATTTGGAACAAATTCGAATTATTCTTCCGGGTAATAGGCCCAAATTATTCTTTCAAAATGCGTTCAAAAAGCATTTGCGAAATAGTATTTTGCCGGAATTCGTAAGTATTGATGATTTTATCAATGAAATCGCTGGTTTGCAACGAATTTCACAAATTCAACTATGGTTTCAAGCTTATGAATCTTATCAGAAAGTTGTTGATAAACCTGATGAGTTTTCCAATTTCTTAAAATGGATTCCTACGTTGTTACAAGATTTTGATGATATCGACTCTTCTTTGGTGGACTCTAATTATTTATTTGAGTATCTCGTTTCAACCGAAAGAATCAAGAAATGGGGAAATGAAAATTTGGATCTCAATAGCAATAAATTGGTTTCCAATCATCTTTTCTTTTGGAAAATGGCGAGCGATTTATTTCGCCAGTTAAAAACTGATTTGCTAGCAAAAGGTTTTGCCTATCGAGGATTGATGTACAAAAAGGCGGTTGAAAATCTTGACAATTTCATCGAAAATCAATCTCATCATTTTGTTTTTGTAGGATTAAATGCCTTGTCTCAAGCCGAGAAAAAGATTGTATTTGATTTGAAAAAACATGGAAAAGCAAGTTTGTTTTGGGATGCTGACGCCTATTATTTGAACAATCCATATCAAGAAGCTGGTGTTTTTCTTCGAAATTACAAAGAACAAGATCCCGATTGGAAATGGACATTTGACGAATTTTCCAAAGAAAAAAATATTGAAGTCATCAGTTTTAGCAAACGTGTTGGGCAAGCCAAATATCTTCATCAATTATTGTCCAAGATTCCTGAAGATGAATGGACAGAAACTTTAGTAGTTTTGACCGATGAAACCTTTTTGCCAGCTGTTTTAAGTTCGATTCCATCACAAATAGATCGTGTCAATATTACGATGGGTTTTCCGTTGAATAAATCTTCGATGGCTTATTTTTTTCGGGCGGTTTTTGAATTGCAAATGAACCGAGAAAAGTTAGGAAAAGGAAAATTATTCTATTATAAAAATGTGATCGATATTCTAGGAAATCAGATTTTTAAAGAATCTTCTGATGTTGCGAATCAGTTAAAAAAAGACATTCAATTTGAAAATAGAATTTTTTCTACTTCTGAATTTTTGATCGAACAACTAAAGGATAGTTTATACGCCGATTTGTTCAAAATTCCTCCATCGATTCGAGAATTTGTAGATCTATTGCTTCAATGGACGCACCGACTGATGCGAGAAGCCAAAGTCGAACTCAACAATATGGACAAAGAGTTTTTGTACAGATTTGGATTGTTATTTACGCAATTAAAGGAGGAATTGCAAGATTTTGAAGGAATACAAGATTTCAAGACTTTGTATGTATTGTATACCAAATTGCTTCAAAACGAAACCATTTCTTTCGTAGGCGAACCTTTGGAAGGATTGCAAGTTGTCGGATTGCTCGAAACGCGATTGTTGGATTTTAAAAATATCATCATGACGTCGGTGAACGATGGTATTTTACCTCCAGGAAGAGTCGAAAATTCCTTCATTCCATTTGACATCAGAAGACAAATGAGTTTGCAGACCTATACCGAAAATGATGCGATTTTTGCCTATCATTTTTACCGATTGTTGCAACGTGCAGAAAGCATTCAATTGCTATACAATTCAGAAGCAGACGCTTTGGGAACAGGAGAAAAAAGTAGATTTATTACCCAAATTGAAATCGAATCGGGGCATAAGATCAATCATAAAAGTGCGGCTGCAAAATTTCACGCACAAAAGAATCAGGAATTACTAATTCCCAAAACTCCAACCATTTTAAATCGATTGAATTCTTGGGCTGAAAACGGAATTTCACCTTCTTCCTTGAACAATTATTTGAGAAATCCGATTGAATTCTATCAACAAAGAGTTTTGGGTTTAAGTGAATTCGAAGAAGCTGAAGAAACTGTTGGAGCAAGGATACTTGGAAATGTTGTCCATGAAACACTTGAGATTTTGTATACGCCTCATTTGAAAAAAATACTCATTCCATCTGATTTTGATTCGATGTTTAAAAATTTGGAATTTCAATTGAATGAAAACTTCAAAAAGCATTACAAAAGCGGAGAATTCAAATCGGGGAAGAATTTGTTGATTTACAAAATCGCTCAAACTTTTGTGGAAAATGTATTGAAGAATGACCAAAATTTATCGGGCAAGCATGAATTCAGTATTTTGGAAATGGAGTTGAAATCTGAAACGGAACTAGAATTGAATTCGGGAAGAAAAGTGAAATTAAAAGGTGTGATTGACCGAATTGATTCCGTGGATGGTCAAAAACGAATTATTGATTATAAAACGGGAACCGTTAAGCCAGATTCCTTAAAAGTTAAATCTGAAAATTTTGAGCGAATTTTTTCTGAATCGGGATTTGATAAACCGCTACAATTGATCTTTTATGCGTATTTGTACCATGCCAAATTTGCCAACGAAAAAGTTGTGTATGGAATTTATCCGTTGAAGTATCCCAAAAAAGAAGTAATTCCTATGAGTATTGACAACGAAATACTCTTCGATGCAGGATTGATTGAGGTGACCAAGACAGATTTAAGTAATTTGATTGAAGAAATTCTCGATGCCACTATACCCTTTCAAGAAGACCGTGAATTAATTTTAGAATAAAGTATCTTTGCGAGGACCAAAATAGACAGGATGAACCAAACAATGGCTTTGTTGTACCATGAAGTAATTGATGATTACCAAGAATCAGGTTTTCAGAACAAAGATAATTTGGCGTATATGCACAAAACCGATGTATTTCGTCGTCATGTAAATTTGGTTCAGGAAATAAAAGAGAAAAATTCCAAAGTTTCCTATTTGTTTACGTTTGATGATGGTGGAATTTCCAATTTGAAATCGGCTCAGATTTTAGAAGAACAAAATTTAAAAGGATATTATTTCATTACTACCAATCGAATTGGAACCAAAGGTTTCCTGGCAAAAGAAGACATTCAAACTTTATACAATTCAGGTCATAGGATTGGTTCTCATTCGCATACACATCCAATGATTTTCCGAACCTTGAATTACAAGCAAATGCTAGAGGAATGGAGAATTTCGAAAGATATCTTGGAAGATGTTCTCGGAGTTGAAATACTGCATTGTTCGATTCCAGGAGGAGATTCCGATCAAAAAACTTATGAGTCTGCACATGAAGTTGGATTTAAATTCATATTTGATTCAGAACCTATTTTGGAAACTCGTTTTTGTCAAGAATCAGAAATTTTGGGAAGATTTAGTGTGAAGGCCCAAACCAGTGATGAAGAATTGTTGAAAACCCTAAATTTGGAAAACATTCAACATCTTCAAAGAACGCGAAAAATAAAGGGAACCATTAAAAAACTAATTTTCCCCATTCATCAATACCTTCAAAACAAAAAGAATGAATCCTAAGCCATTACGTGTTGTTTGTTTATTTGGAACAGGGATTATTTTTGATAAAACCTTGAGTATTTTGTTGGAAAACAAAGTAGATGTTGTGGGTGTTGTGAATGCTAATAAGCATCAAAAAGGAATTGATTTTTCATATTTGAAAATTGCTGCAAAAAAATATGGCTATTGGACCGTTTTCTTACAGATTATAGGTCGTATTTACTATAAATTTCTTCATCAGAAAAAGGATCGAGAAATTTTTAATCAGATTTACAACGAAGAGGAAATTCAATCTGTTTTACAAACTTATAAAGGTGAAATTCATCAAACAGAAGAGTATAGTTCACCTGAAACTATCAGATTCATCCAATCTTTACAACCAGATTTGTTAGTAGTGCACACAGGATATTGGGTAGGGAAGAAGGTGCGTAAATTGGTCAATGATCGTGTGATTGGAGGACATCCAGGAATTACACCCGATTATCGAGGTGTACATTCGCCATTTTGGGCTATTTACAATGACGAACGAGAAAAAGTTGGGTATACCGTTTTTTGGTTGGACAGTGGAGTAGATACAGGTGATATTTTACACCAATCAACGATTCCAATTCAAAAAGGGGATAGCTATTTTACGTTGAGTTGGAAGGGAATGATAGGCATCGCCAAAAATCAAGCAAGAATCATTAAGGAAATGGAGAATGGGATTGAGCCTGAAGCCAGAAAAGTTGGAAATGTTGATGAGTCTACCAATTACAATCATCCGACAATTTTTCAATATTTGAAGTATCGCAAGAAACAAAAAGAAGTACGCTAGAAATCTATCAATTCTTTCATAGGATCCCAGAAAACATTCGAGAAATTTTGAATTTGATCATCTTCAATTTCAATTCCTTCATTTTCCAAAAGTTGCTGCATAAGAGAAGGTGGCGAAAAATGATGTTTGCCTGTTAATAAACCCTTCCGATTAACGACTCGATGTGCTGGAATATCATCGAATGCATGCGAATTATTCATCGCATATCCAATCATTCTTGCGGAACCTTTACGTCCAAGAAAGGTTGCAATCGCTCCATATGAAGTAACTTTACCTTCGGGAATTTTACGAACTACATCATAGACTTTTTCGTAAAGGGATTCATTTTTCGTCATGGTTATAGAGAAATCTTTGTAAATTTAACGAAACATCCTAATATTTACTGCATGAAAAAGGAGATTGTCGTAGAGGCGATTCGGACACGTCCACGTTTTAAAGTGGATACCAAAATGAGTGCAGAAGAATTTTCCAAAAGTCTTCATAAGCATATTAAAGATCGCAACCAAACATTGATTGGATATTGTAATCATGAAGTAGGCATGGTGAGACTTATCAAGGATAAGGAAAAGTTTTGGGCTCCTCAATTGCAAATTCGTATTGAAGCGAATCCTCATAAAAAAGGAAAAAATACCATTCGTGGTATGTTTGGTCCAAATTCTTCCATTTGGACATTGTTTATGTTTTCTTATGGTCTAGGCGGAGCCATCATTTTAACTACAGGGCTCTATGGCTGGGTTGAATTAGCTCTTGGAATTGGTCATTATTGGGTATGGACCAATCTATTGGGCGCATTGTTAATTGTTGGACCATTTATCGCAGCGAAAATTGGTCAACGTATTGCCAAAGGCCATATGGATGTTCTTCGAACCTTTATAGAACGAGTGTTGGTCGATGAAAAAATAATCAAATAAACACCTATTTAAACGAAACGCTTACTCCAGCATTGACACCTACGGTATATGGATTGTAATTTTTGATGTCATTGACTGGATTGATTAAGTATTTAAAGGTAGGCTCTACGTTTAATTGAATATTTTCAGTCAAGTTCATATCAAATTTCAATCCCGCATTCGCACTAAAAGAAGTGTTATTCAAGTTTTTAGCTTTTCCTAATTCTTGTGTAAAGTCATCTGTATGAGCGATGATTTTATTTTTGGACAATAACCAAGTACTTCCACCACCAGTTGCGCTAATACCTATAGAATTGGTTTTGAATAAAGCTACTTCTGCTTCAATCGGAATTTCAATATATTGCGATTGTTGTTGAATATCTCCCGATCCTGTCGTGTTGGTAAGATCCTGATTTACAGTAGAAACAAAAGGTTCAATACGCAAATTTCCATTGTATTTAATATTATTTGACAAATGAGAGGCAACGTTTTCACTTCCTTCAATTTGATAAGACAAAGGAACATCTTTGGTAATTTGTTCAAATCCAATAACAGAAACACCTGTTCTCAGTTTGACACGTGGACTAATTGCATATCCACCTTTCATACCATACGCCAATAAAACATTGTTTTCTGTTTTGTATTGACTCATTTGGTCGGCGAGCATGGAGTTTCCAACAAATGTATTCAAGGCCATAGGTGAAATAAATCCAGCTACATAAAAGCGATCAAATTCGACTTTCTTTTTAAGAATTGGTTTCTTTTTGTTTTCTGATGGTTGATTTTTCGCCACTAAATTTTCCTGTTTTTCAAGTAATTTGGCTTCTTCCAAAATCGTTTTCAAAACTTGATTGGAATCTGCATATTCAGGTGTCCAATCAGGTAAAGATTGTGCTAGAAAATTTTCTTTTTCAAGATCCAAAGTTTGAGATACTTCAACTGATTCTGATTCATTTTGTCGACCAAATGGTGAATCTGAAGAGTAAGAATTTGAAGAATTATGGTTGGCAAAAGAAGTAGAATTTATACCATAGTTTGAATGATTATTTAGAGAATATGTTGATTGGTTTACTGAATTGAATGGTAGTTTGTTAGAATTTTCTAAACTGTTGTTCAACTCAAATTCATCTTGAGATAACGTATTAAAATTATTATCTTGATTTTCAACTGAATTGACATCGGACTTTACCAAAGTAGTATTGGTTGTAGAGGATGAATTGTTTATCGTCGTACCTGCATTTCCATTGGAAAAGTCTTGATTCAAAAGGTAAACAGAACCTCCAATCAAGGCCAAACTTGCAGCAATCCCAGAAGCAAATAACCAAATTGGAATAAATGGTTTTCTTTTTTCTTGTTTGTTCGGAATGCGCTGTTGAATATACTCCCAAGAATCAACCGGCGGCTCTTGAGGTATATCTAAACGTTTTTTGAAATAATGATTTATTTTCATACTCATTTTGACAAGACTTTCATCTCGCTATTTTTTTTTAATAATTCTTTTAGCTTCTCTTTGGCTCTTGATAAATTGGATTTAGAAGTTCCAACAGATATATTAAGCATATTGGCTATTTCTTGGTGGCTATAGTTTTCAATGGCGTATAAATTGAAAACCTGTCGATATCGATCTGGAAGTTGACGAACGTATTCCAACAATTGTTCATAGGAATGTTCTTCAATTTCATCTTCATATTCTAGTAAATCAGATGATTCATCTGCTGTAATTTCTTCATTTACGACATACAGATGATTTCGATTTCGGTATTTTTCCAAACAACCATTTACCATGATTCGTCTCATCCATCCTTCAAAAGAACCTTCGAAACGAAACTGATTGATTTTGTTGAAAATCATAATAAATCCATCTTGAAAACAATCTTTGGCATCCTCCTTATTATCGGTATATCTCAAACATACAGAAAACAAGCTAGCAGAAAAGTATTGATACAATTCTGCTTGTGCCTTTGGTTGATTATTTTGGCATTGAAGGATAATATTTTTTAGATTCTCATCCAATGGCAAATTCTTAAGGAATTAAAACTTCTTGGATAATGAATACAGGATTGTTGGACTCATCATTATGATTCCAGAATCGAAAAGTATAATTTCCAGGTAAGTCTGGTTTAAAACGTAGAACGGTTGAATCTACTGAAGTTCCTTGCGTACATGATGTTTGAACACGATAGGTAACCATTGTTACAGTTCGCTCATTTCCTAAGCCTTGGTATTCATAATCGAAAAATTCTTCGCATGAACTTACTTTCGTAAAATAGGTTGTAATTTCAGTTATTTGACGAGCTGGATTTACCTCTCCAATTTTAACACTATCAATACCTTTATAATGATAGGTGACATTCTGAGTATTCTCATCATCTAAACAGGAGTGTAGCGCAAAAGGCGCAAACAAAAATAAACCGACGATCCACTTTAAATTTTTCATGAGATTAACTTTTACCTATAGATGCAAAATCGACGAAAAGGTTGCGTCTTATAGGTGTTAATTTCAGAAAGTTACATATTATTATTGATTTTCAAGTAAATCGGGTCTTCTTTTTTGCGTTCTGTCCAAAGCATTCTGGTGGCGCCATTCTTCAATTTTACCAAAATCGCCAGACAAAAGGATCTCAGGAACTTTTAAGCCTTTGTATTCAGCAGGACGCGTATACACTTCGGGAGCCAACAATTGATCTTGAAAAGAATCGGTAAGGGCAGAAGTCTCATCACCCAGAACGCCAGGCAATAAACGGATGATGCTATCGGCCAGAACTGCCGCTGCCAATTCACCACCACTTAAGACAAAATCTCCTATCGAAATTTCTCTTGTTATAAATAAATCTCTTACGCGTTGATCAACCCCTTTGTAGTGACCGCATAGCATGATGATATTGCCTTTTAAGGAAAGTTCGTTGGCGATACGTTGGTTCAATGTTTCACCATCAGGCGTTAAATAAATGATTTCATCATAAGATCTTTCTGCTTGAAGACTAGAAATGCATTTATCAATAGGTTCAATCATCATAACCATTCCAGCTCCGCCTCCATATTGGTAATCATCAACTTGTTTGTAATTTCCAACGGTGAATTCACGAAGATTGTGAAAATGGACTTCAACCAATCCTTTTTCTTGAGCTCGTTTCAAAATGGATGCTTCAAACGGGCTTGTTAAAAGTTCAGGTAAAACGGTGATTATATCTATTCGCATGCTGCAAAAATAGAAAATTGTTTTGAGTTGAATTTTGAATCATTGCATAGATGAAATAATTTCATCCAAAAATTATCAATCCATTAATTTTAGAGGAACTAATTCAGCTAATTCTTCTTCTGTAAACAATCGATAATTGATTTTAAAGGTTTTTCCTAAGGGAGTTTCCAATGAAAATCCGCCTGCACCAAATCCGTCCAACACATCCAATTCAAAATGGCTGTATTTCCAATATTCAAATAAATCTTTGTCTACCCAAAATTCTGAATTCTCCACTTCGCCAATCATCACATCATTCATACGAGGAAAAAATCCGCCTTTTTCAAAACATTGAGGTTGGGTTCCTTCACAACAACCACCGGCCTGGTAAAACATCAAGTCACCATGTTTGGATTTGAGATCTTGGATTAAATCTTTTGCTTTTTGGGTTGCATCAATTCGATTGACCATATTTTTAATTTTTTAAATGAAAGAGGGCAAAAATGCCTTTGCCCTCTGTATTGGTTAGGATTTAAAAGAATCCTAATTTGTTTTTGTTGTACGAAATCAACATGTTTTTGGTTTGACGATAATGGGCCAACATCATTTTGTGATTTTCTCGTCCGATTCCCGATTGTTTATATCCGCCAAATGGAGCACCAGCCGGATACGCATGGTAATTGTTTACCCATACACGTCCTGCTTGAATGGCTCTTGGAACTTGGTACAATTCATGTGCATCTCTGGTCCAAACTCCTGCTCCTAAACCATACAACGTATCATTAGCAATTTCAATGGCCTCTTCAACTGTTTTAAAAGTTGTAACCGCTAGAACAGGTCCAAAAATTTCTTCTTGGAAAATTCTCATTTTGTTATGGCCTTTGAATAGGGTTGGTTTGATGTAATATCCTTCTGCCAATTCACCTTCCAAACGATTCACATCTCCTCCTGTTAAAACAACAGCTCCTTCTTCTTTTCCAAGCTTGATGTAATTTTCGATTTTATCATATTGAATTTTGGAAGCTTGAGCACCCATCATTACGGTTGGGTCTAGCGGATTTCCAACTTTTATTGCCTCAACTCTTGCGATTACTTTTTCAATGAAAGCTTCATAAATATCTTCTTGAATCAATAATCGAGATGGACAAGTACAAATTTCACCTTGGTTGAACGCAAATAAAACAGCACCTTCAACTGCCTTATCTAAAAATTCGTCGTCATGATCCATCACCGAATTGAAAAATACGTTGGGAGATTTTCCACCTAACTCTAAGGTTACCGGAATGATGTTTTCAGTTGCATATTGCATCACCAATCTTCCTGTTGGTGTAGAACCTGTAAATGCAGCTTTGGAAACTTTTGGATTGGTGACCAAAGATCGACCTAATTCGGCTCCAAATCCATTCACGATGTTGACAACTCCAGGAGGAAGTAAATCCCCAATGATTTCCATCAAAACCATAATCGATGTTGGCGTACTTTCAGCAGGTTTTAAAACCACCGTATTTCCGGCCGCCAAAGCGGGAGCTAATTTCCATACGGCCATAAGAATTGGGAAGTTCCAAGGAATAATTTGTGCAACAACGCCAATTGGTTCATGAACAATTAAAGAAACGGTATGTTCATCCAATTCGACATGAGAACCTTCTTCGGCACGAATAATGCCTGCAAAATATCGGAAGTGATCGATTGCCAAAGGAATATCAGCATTCAAGGTTTCCCGAATTGCTTTTCCATTATCAATGGTTTCAACTTGAGCAATGTATTGCAAGTTTTCTTCCATACGATCAGCAATTTTGTTTAGAATAATACTTCTTTCGGTAGCTGAAGTTTTGCCCCAAGTTTTGAAGGCTTCATGTGCAGCGTTTACTGCCAATTCTAAATCTTCTTTAGATGAATGCGCCGCTTGCGTATACACTTTTCCTGTTAGAGGTGAAATGTTATCAAAATATTTCCCCAATACTGGAGCTGTCCACTTTCCATCAATATAATTCGGATATTGAGGTTTAAATTCTGGCCATTTCATTAGATTTTCGTTGCTCATATTTTTAATTATTTTTAATTGTTATTTAGTTTGTACAAGTTAGGAATAAAAACTGTGTGAAACTTGTAGGAATCTCCCAATTTCTATTAAAATTCTGTCAAATCTTTGTTAAGAAAATTGAGTGAAATCATAGCATGACAAATATTTTATCCTAAATAAATTCGGATATGTACCTTTGCAAAAAATATTTAGAATCATGTTTCCATACGATCGTCATAGAAGGCTTAGAAAAAATGAATCCATCAGAAGTTTGATTAGAGAGTCTCATTTAACTCCTCATGATTTTGTTTTACCGATTTTTGTTGCAGAAGGAAAAAATTTCAAGGAGGAAATTTCTTCTATGCCTGGAATTTATCGTCAATCCTTGGACAATACGATTAAAGAAGTCAAGGAAATTTGGAATTTGGGCATCAAAGCTGTCAATGTGTATGTGAAAGTTGATTCTTCTTTAAAAGACAATACAGGAAAAGAAGCTTGGAATCCAAATGGATTGATGCAACAAACGATACGGGCGATCAAAGATGCTGTTCCAGAAATGATTGTGATGCCAGACGTTGCACTTGATCCATATTCCATTTACGGGCATGATGGGATTGTGGAAAATGGTGAAATTTTAAATGATCCAACGGTTGAGGCTTTGGTGAAAATGGGTATAAGCCAAGCGGAGGCTGGAGCAGATATTCTAGCACCTTCTGATATGATGGATGGTAGAATTGGTGCATTGCGTGAAGGTTTGGAAGAAAATGGATTTCACAACGTTGGAATCATTTCCTATGCAGCCAAATATGCAAGTTCCTTTTATGGACCTTTCCGTGACGCCTTGAATTCCGCACCTGTTGATTCGGTTAACATTCCAAAAGATAAGAAAACCTATCAGATGGATTATCACAATGCTCAGGAAGCACTTCGAGAAGTGGAAGCGGACATAATGGAAGGAGCTGATATCGTGATGGTAAAACCAGGAATGGCCTATTTGGACATTGTTAAATTGGTTAAAGACAATTATAACATTCCGGTTTCAGTTTTTCAAGTGAGTGGTGAATATGCGATGATCAAAGCAGCCTCAGCAAATGGTTGGTTGGATCACGATAAAGTGATGTTGGAAAGTTTAACAGCGTTCAAACGCGCGGGTGCCGATATGATTTTTACGTATTTTTCTAAGGAAGCAGCAAAACTATTGGGTTAATTCCTTATTTTTAAGAATTATACGAAATCATTGAATTTGCAGAAACTTCAAAATATTATTGCAGATGCCAAAAAAGGGAAAAGGCAAGCTCAAAACGTCTTGATGGACTTGTTTTGGTCTACCGTATATGGTTATATCTACTCAAAAATTCAACACGAAAACGAATCGGAAGACATCGCAATTGAGACTTTTACTAAGGTTTTTGCGAAATTGAAATTGTACAATGAGGATTTTGATTTTAAAACTTGGATATTATCGATTGCCCATAATACCATGATTGATCATATCAGAAAGTCATCTGTTTTGAAAATTTCTTTGGATGACGAGCATTATACATTCGAAATTGAAGAAGATTTGCCTACTCCAGAAGAATCTTTGATTTTGAAACAGGACAATGATGCTGTTGTGAAATGGATTTCGAAATTAAAACCAGAATACAAAAGAATAATTGAACTTCGTTATTTAGAGGATAAAACCTATAAGGAAATTGCGGAGGAATTGGATTTGTCTTTGGCCAATGTCAAGGTTCGATTATTACGAGCCAAACAATTATTGCAAGAAATTATAAAAGGATAAAAAAAGCAGATGGGGTTATCATCTGCTTTTTATTTATAGGTTATTTATCGCTTGTTAAATTGATCGGCAATCTGAAATCCTTTTTCGATTGGAATTAAATGAATGATGGATTGATAGGATACGCCAAATTGTTCATCATTGATCAAAACATTGTATACCAATGTATCTGATAAGTTTTTCTCAAATTCCACCGATCCTACTTTGATTTTACCAAAATCTTGTGCTGGAATCAAGAATCCATCATATACATCCTCCCGACTCAAGTCAAATTTATCTTTCCATTTTGCTGTAAATTCATCTTTGGTTATGCTTCCTGGCAAACCCAAATCGGCATTTAATGCATCGATTTTAAATTCATAATAGTCGGGAGTTGTCATCATGATCATGGGTGGATTGTCATTGGAGAAATGTCCAACAATGGATTTTTCCAACCATTTTTTACCATTTTCGGCATTTTCTTGAATCAATTCTACTGGAATTTCTTCTTTTTGAACGACTGGAGCTTCTGCTTTGTTTTCATTTTTACAAGCCAGAAATAAGATACCTAAAGATAGAATATAAAGTTGTTTCATGCGGAAAGGAATTAATAAAATACTTAGCTAAAGATATAGGATTTAGTGTTTTGTTTGACAAAAATGCGTGCAAATTTTTAAAATTTCATTTCGTACTAAATTTCTAGGAAATCTTAATTTATGGAAAACCTGTTGATTATTTTGTTGAAAAATACCAAAAACCTCGATTTTCCGTTATATTTTTGATTGAAACAAAGAAGTTGGAGTATGAAATTTTCTACATTTTGCATTTTATTTTTGGGAATCATTGTATTATCTTCTTGTCATTCAACCAAAAGAGTTACGTATAAATCTTCGCAAGCCAATAATCGGGTGACGAAAGTGGATAACTCTAAAAATTCGTCTCTTAAAAAAGAAGTTTCTACTGTTTTAAAAGAAGCCAAAAAGTTTTTGGGAACTCCTTATAAATATGGAGGAACAACCAAAACTGGTTTGGATTGTTCGGGGTTGGTATTTAATTCCTTTGATGCAATCGGTGTGAAGATGCCTCGTATTTCAAGAGAACAAGCCAATTTGGGAAAAGAAATTCGTTTACGCGAAGTCAAAGAAGGTGATTTGGTCTTTTTCAATACTTCAGGATCTTCCATTAGTCACGTTGGAATTGTCGAAACCGTTAAAAATGGCGAAATCTTTTTCATTCATTCTTCAACTTCCAAAGGTGTTATCATTAGTTCACTAGAAGAAACTTATTGGAACAAACGCTTTGTGAAAGCAACACGAATCCTTTAAATTTTGAAATATTCCCGCATGATTTCAGCATTCTGAATATCAGAAGTGTTGATTTCCATGATTTTGGGTTTGCCTGATTCTATGTAGAATTTGGAAAGTTCCTCAGTTAATTTTTCCATCGATTGAATTTCCACATAATCAAAACCATACATTGCTGCCAAATGATTGGCTTTTAGATGATGACGTGTTTCAAAAACCGATTCCACAACCCCCGATTGATCTGGACCAGGAATGATTTTGAAAATATTTCCACCGCCGTTATTGATCAAAATAATTCGGAAATTGCTTGGAATATAATTGTTCCACAAACCATTGCTGTCATAAAAGAAACTGATGTCGCCCGTAACCAAAATAGTCTGTTTATGGTTAACCAAACTTGCTCCAGCAGCCGTTGAAGTACATCCGTCGATACCACTTGTTCCGCGATTGCAGAAAATTTCTACATCTTTTCGGTGGTCAAATAATTGCGCGTATCGAATGACTGATGAATTGCTGTATTGGACTTGGCTATTTTCTGGAAATGTTTCAATTAATTTTTCAATTGCTTTGAAATCTGAAAACCTAGTTATTTCGGCAAATTCTTTTTGTTTGGTTTCTTTTTCGATTCGAATCGAATTCCAATTTGTATAGTAAGTGGAATTTTGCGATTGAATCTTCGGAACGAAATTTTTCAAGAATGCCAATGATTCTGATTTGATTTTGTTTGTCAAACATTGAAACGTATCGGGATGCCAATAAGGATCAAGATGCCAATGAAATTCTGGTTGATGATTTCGGATGAACGATTTTACTTTTTTTGAAACCACATTTTGTCCGATGGTTAAAAGAATTTCGGGTCTAAGATTTTCCAATTCCATTTCCTCCATCGAATAAATAACCGAATCAATCTTATTGAAAAATCGTTTCGAATGGAGATTTGAAGTTGTTTCCGTCATCAAGATTACTGAATCATCTTCGGCTAATTTTTCCATCCAATCATTCAATTCTTCGTTAGGAAATTGCATTCCAACAAGCACTAATTTTTTGGAAGAATTGTTCCATTTTTCTGCTAATTCCTCGTAATCAATTTCGATTTTATCTTTGGATTCGGTTGAGGCATTGAATTCGTCAAATTGAATATCCAAACTTTCTTGAAATTCGTACAAAGGTTCCGAAAAAGGCATATTGATGTGAATCGGACCAGAATTCTGAAAGCAACTGATGATGGCTTTTTTGATCAAATTCAAATTGTCCATCAAGGTTTCGGTTGATTCATCTTCGTCCAATTGCGTATTGTGATACGAATGCAAGCTCAAAGCATCTTTTTGGCGAATGGTTTGGCCATCAAAATTATCGACCAAATGAATTGGTCGATCTGCTGATAAAAGGATTAAAGGAACATTTTGATAGAATGCTTCGGTTACTGCCGGATAATAATTCACCAGAGCCGAACCCGATGTACAACAAACCACAACAGGTTTTTGAAGTTGTTGCGCCATTCCCAAAGCGACAAATCCTGCGGAACGTTCGTCCACAATGCTATAAGTTTTAAAATCGGGATGATGGGTGAAATGCGTGGACAAAGCACCATTTCTTGAGCCTGGAGACAAGACGATATGTTCAATCCCATAAGCTTTGAAAACTTCAGCAATCAATTGAACATTTAACTTTTTCGAAAACTTCTTCAATCTTTGAATTCTTGATAGGCAAAGGTACTATGAAATTGTAAAAGATTAAATTCTAAAATTGTAGATTTGCGCATCATAACACAACCTAAATTTTAAATATCTATGATAATTGGAAATGGATTGATTGCCAATGCTTTTAGAGAAGCTGATCGCGATGATGTAGTTTTTTTCGCATCAGGTGTTTCCAATTCCTTGGAAAAAGATCCTGAACAATTTTTACGAGAAGAAAATTTACTTCGCAAAACTTTAGAGGAAAATCCATCCAAAATTTTTGTCTATTTCAGCACTTGTAGTATTTACGATTCCTCCAAAAATGATAGTCCTTATGTGAATCATAAATTGGCTATGGAACACATTGTTTCTACTATATCCAATCGTTATTTGATTGCTCGAGTTAGCAATGCAGTAGGGAAGGGTGGGAATCCTAATTTATTGATGAATTACATCTATCGATCTATTTTGAATCAAGATGAAATCACCATTCACCAAAATGCCAAAAGAAACTTGATCGATGTGCAAGATGTTGCCAAGTTGGTACTCTGGATTTTGAATGAAAAAGAACTCAATAAAATTTACAATATTGCTTATTTGAGAAACTTTTCGATTCAAGAAGTGGTGGAAGCTTTCGAACGGGAATTAGGTTTGAACGCTCAGAAAATCTATTTGAACCAAGGGGAAAGTTATTCGATTGATTTACAAGGGTTAAATAATTATTTTGAGCATGAAACTTCAGAAAAATATTTAAAAAACTTGATTCTGAATCATTACAAATAGTACTCTATGAAACTATTAAAACGTGTAACAGCAACCGGAAACTTTATACCTTATATAGATGGACTTCGTTTTTTTGCGATTATGGCGGTGGTTTTGAGTCATTTTATGACTTATTATGAAGATCGCGTAACCGAAATTCCAAATCCTATCAAACCAATCGTGGAGTTTTTATTTGGTAGTAGTTTTAGTGGAGTAATGTTGTTTTTTGGAATTTCTGGATTTATTTTGGGATTACCTTTTGTCAAACAATATGCATATGGAGGTAATAAAGTGAAATTAAAATCCTATTTATTTCGAAGGATTACACGTTTGGAACCACCTTATATCATCGTCTTAACACTCTTATTTATCTTGAATATTTTATTTGCCGATAAGGGAGGTTTTGCTGAATTATTGCCGCATTATCTAGCTTCGTTCTTCTATTTACACAATATTATTTAGGATGCTTTTCCAGTATTAAATCCGGTGTTTTGGTCTTTAGAAGTTGAAATTCAATTTTATTTATTGGCACCTTTATTTGCGTTGATTTTTTAAATTGGATCGAATTCCAAGAAGGATCATACTTTTTGCATTTATCTTTATATGGAAATTTTTATTATCCTATAATCCCATTAGAAGTTATCACACTCATTAATTATCTGTCCTATTTTATTGTAGGATTTTTAGCTGCGGACTTGTATTTAGAATACAAAGATCAAATTAAACCATCTATTTGGATTGATGTAGTATGCATCGCTTCTGTTATTTTATTTTGGAATGGATTCCGACCGTATGGAATTGACTTGATTTATTTGTTGCTAATTTTAACCATAACAGGTTCATCCATTTATTTGAAAAAGTTTCTATCGATTCCACTAGTTTATATCATCGGTGGAATGTATTATACGATATATATGTTGCACCAAAGGGTTATGTATATGGTGCTCGATAAATTTATGCAAGGGAAAATCTTTATGGAAAATGTATTTGCCGATTTTACGTTAAGATTGGTATTCATCTTAATCGTCATTGGAGTAATTTCCGCGATTTTCTTCATTTTCGTGGAACGACCAACGATGAAAAAGGAATGGTGGAAATACAGAAATTTAAAGAAATTGTTTTTTGAATAATTCAAAAATTATCTTTCATATCGCCATTTAAATAGACGATACCCTAATTCGGTCGGAAGGTTTTGAAGGAAGTTCTTTTTTTTCAATTGAATATCAAAATCCGAAGAGAAGTAATCAAGAAATGTAAGCTTCGGTGCTTTTTTCAAACGTTTGTAGTTTTGTTTCCAATAGGTAACATCGTCGCGCAAAGATCTCCATTGCATTTGTAAGCTAGTTTCTTTAAAATTGATCAACTTCTTTTTAATTAGTTTTTGGCGAAATGGAGTAGTTTCATTGTAAGCCTTGGTAAACCATTCTACAATGGTTTGGTGATTTTCAAAATTAATTTTCTTTTTATTAAAAATAGTCGAAGCTCCGTGAAGGTAATAAATGTAAGTTTTTTTCTTATAGAACGATATTTTGTTAAGTTTAAAAGCACAATGAAATGCCCATAGCTCGTCTTGAGAATAAAGTCCAGGAATAAATTTTAAGTTATTGGTGAGTATCCATTCCCGGTTATACAATTTATTGGGACCTATAATTGGCCAATCACCTTCGATAAATCTCTCAAAAATTAGATCATTACCCTCAATTGAATTTCCAGAGGCTCTAATCGGAAATAATATTTTTTCTTTCCCATCTTTTGAATCCCAACAAATCGTTTCTCCAACTGTAATATCTGATTGAGATTCTTCTGAAATTTTGACTAATTCCTCTATACAATTTGGTGTTATAAAATCATCACTATCCAACATATAAATATACTTTCCAGTAGATTTTTCTATGGCTTTGTTTCTTACAACGGACAATCCTTGATTGGTCTCATTGTGGTAAAGTACCAAATTTAAATCTGGATGTTTAGTTTGATATTTTTCAATTAAAACAACAGAATTGTCAGGAGTACAATCATTGACCAATATGATTTCTAGATTTTGATAGGTCTGATTTTTGACAGAATCCAAACAACGAACTATAAAATCTTCGCATTTAAAAACAGGAATATTGACGGAAACTAATGGTTGCATCTCAAAGGGAAAAATGAATTAGTCTTTTATTTCAAAAAATTCTTTGTACCAATCTACAAATTGATCAATACCTTCTTGAATGGAAGTTTCGGGTTTGTAATCTAAATCGCGAATTAAATCTGAAACATCTGCATAAGTTGAAGGGACATCTCCAGCTTGTAAAGGGAGAAATTTTTTCTCAGCAGTTTTACCAATTTTATTTTCCAAAGCCGTGATGAAATCCATCAACTTAACCGGATTGTTATTTCCAATATTGTAAATTTTATAAGGTGCTGACGAAACAGATGCATCATCAGAATTAGGATCCCAATTTGGATTTTCCTTTGGCGGATTATCGTTTACTCGGGTTATACCTTCTACAATATCATCGATATAAGTAAAATCACGTTGCATATTTCCATTGTTGAAAACGTCGATTGGTTTGTCTTCAAAAATGGCTTTTGTAAATAAGAACAAAGCCATATCAGGTCTTCCCCAAGGTCCATATACCGTAAAAAATCGTAATCCAGTTGTAGGAATTTTGAATAAATGGCTATAGGTATGTGCCATCAATTCATTGGATTTTTTACTTGCAGCATATAAACTCATCGGATGGTCAACATTGTCTTTTGTAGAAAATGGTTGTGCTTCGTTCAAACCGTAAACACTAGAACTACTTGCATAAGTCAAATGCTTGATGTTGTGGTGGCGACAGCACTCCAAAATATTTAAAAATCCGACGATATTTGCATCAATATAGGCATCAGGATTTGTAAGAGAATAACGTACACCTGCTTGAGCCGCTAGATTGATGACTTTATCAAATTTCTCAGCTGTAAATAAAGCTTCTAAATTTGCTTTGTCTTCCAAATTTAATTGGATGAATTTATAGTTGGAAAATTTAGAACTCTGAATCATTTTATTGTAGTGGATTTTATCTTGAAGAATTCCAGATCTTTCCAATCGACCATATTTTACTCGGATGTCGTAATAATCATTGATGGAATCCAATCCAACAATTTCGTCGCCTCTTGCAATTAATTTATTGGCTAAATGACTACCGATAAATCCTGCGGTTCCTGTGATGAGAATTTTCATTTTGTAAATTTAAGAAATGATTGGATTTTGATTATTACTTTAAAATTAATCCTGCATATTTCCCATCAAATTCCACAATGATAGGTTCACGTTTATTATTCACACAATAATCCATAAAAGCCGCATTGTCACCAATATCGTCACTCATGAAAATTCCACCTTTACGTACTTTATTCCATAAAATATCGTAAGCCCACATTCTACCGTTATAGGATTTATCACTATCATAATGAACAAAGTCAAATTCTTGTTGTTCTTTGAAGATTTTTGGTAAAGATTCACGGTCGGCAAATCGAAACAATTTCCAATTTTTTCTCAAATTATCAGGAACAACACAACCTACGTAAACATCATTGTCCCTACCCAAATAAGGCATGTCAGAACTATATAGAGTTCCATTTCTTTTGGAGATTGAAAGCAAAGCTGCAAGAGAAGACCATCCAAAAGCAACACCTGTTTCCAAGGTGTTTTTGGCTTGGGTGTATTCACATAAATTGTAAATCAAATCCAACGCACCCGCACCACCCATTTTTATAGGGCAATTAGCTTCAGCATTCTTGGCAAACTCAAAATACTCCGGGAATAGATTTTCCAGTTTTTCAATATCGTTTATACCCAATTCTTTTAATGCCTCTTCCTGTGAAACTGCACGGTCGCTACACCATTTCTCAGCTTCTTCTTTGCCTTTAAATGCCGATTTTCTATCGAAAATATTCTTATAAATTTTTCTTCCAAGTTCTGGATAAAGATGTGGCCTAACCAGATAAGCCATAAAAGTTCGGAAAACTGAAACGATTTCTTTCATTTGTTGTTTTAATACTGCAAAAGTAAAGTTTAAATTAATATTTTTGTTTAAAATAGCAACTTATGAATTCTTTATTGGCTTTCTTTTTTTCAAAATTCAAATTATTGCAGGATAAGTACAGCAAAGTAAATGATATGAAGCTATTTCATCAAAATCCGAAAAGCAATATTCATAAGAGTTTTAAACTAGGGATTAATAATTATCTGGATATTTCTAAGGATGCGGAATTTCAGATTTCTGAAGGCGTCTCCATTAACGAATCCAATAATATTTCCGTAAAAAAAGGCGGAAAATTATTTATTGGTAAAGACACATACATCACAAGAGCAACCATTGCTTGTTTGGAGAAAGTAGAGATTGGAGAAAACTGTATTCTTGGAGAGGGACTTAAAATTTTCGACCACAATCATCAATACACAAAAGCACCTTTCTCTGTTTCTAAAACAGAATTCAATACCGCTCCTGTAAAACTTGGAAATAATGTTTGGACCGGTGCTAACTGCATTATCCTGAAAGGGGTAACGATTGGCGATAATGTAATTCTGGGGGCAGGATGTGTGGTTTACAAAGATGTACCAGCGAATTCGGTTATTGTTAATAAACAGGAATTGATATTGCGATAACGATAACTTAAAATAAATTAAACTACAAAATTAAATCCATATTGATGAATAAAATCCTCAAGAGAATTAAGATTTATCTAAATCAAAAGAAATCAATCCCGTCTTCTTATCCTTTTGTCATGTATGATGAAGAAAAGGAATTATTTAAACGATATATTTCTAATTCAAAAAATTACTTGGAATTTGGTTTGGGAGGAAGTACGATTTTTACTCTTATTAATTCTAAAGCAAAAATTACTTCTGTGGATACGAATATTGAGTGGATTAATTTTGTAGAAAAGTATAAAATTATAAAGCAATCCATTCCACACAGATTAAAAATAGTTCATATCAACATTGGACCTACGAAAAGTTGGGGTTTTCCGGTAAACGATGACCATCAAGATAAATTTGAAGATTTTTCTAAGAAGATATTTGAAATGCATAAAGATGAGAAATATGATTTTATTTTGGTTGATGGGAGATTTAGGGTAGCCTGTGCTTTACAAGCTATTATTAATCAATTGGATAATGATGAATTATTTATTGGTGTTCATGATTATTCGATTAGAACGGAATATTCTATTCTTGAAAAATTTATGGATATAGTAGAATTCTCTAAAACATTATATGTATTTAAAATCAAACCACAGCTAGACGTGAATGAATTACAAGAAGTTTATGAAGAATATAAGTTGGTAGCAGAGTAAAAATGTGAATATGAAATTCTCTCTCTTAATCGCACACTATAATAATTGGAATTATTTTGAAAGGTGTTATGCTTCAATCAATAAGCAAAGCTTTCAAGATTTTGAAATTGTAATTGTTGATGATTATTCGACAGATGATTCTTATGAAAAATTATTAACATTGGCTCAAAATGATTCACGTATTCATTTGGTACAGAATGAAAAAAATAAAAAAGTAGGCTTCACCAAACGAAGATGCGTTGAGCTTGCAAAAGGTGAAATTTGCGGTTTTTTAGACCCTGATGATGAATTGCTTCCTCAAGCAATAGAGGAGGCTGTGGCTAAGTATAATAACGAAAAAATTATCACGACCTATTCAAAAATAAAACTCATTAATGAAGGTTCAACTGAAATAGGAGATTTCACTCTTACTCAAAAAATCAAAAATGATCAGAAATATTTCTTTAATATTAACTTTGAGGTAGCACATTTTTTTACATTTCGAAAAGATATTTACGAGTTAACCGAAGGGATTAATCCCTCCCTAACATCGGCGGTTGATCAAGATTTGTATTTGAAGTTGTATGAAAAAGGTGATTTTTATTTCATCAATTCATTTCAATATTTGTATCGTATTCATGACAAAGGTGTTTCTCAAGATAAATCGAAGAAATTAAAACTCAATTCAAATTGGCATCAGGTGCTTTTGGATACATGTAAAAGAAGAAAAATAAATATGCTGTATGGCAAGCCTATAAATGAAATCGATAATTTACCTCGCTATATTTATACGAAAGAAAACACATTTTTCAAAAAATTGATGAGAAAATTAAGATGATTAGTATTGTAATTAAATCGTTTAATCGTCCTCATTACTTGGATCGTTGCTTAAAATCTATTTTACAAAATGTAGAAGGAGTATACGAAATCAAGGTTTTGGATGATGGCACACCCAAAAAATACTTGAATAAATTGAAGGATGCTTATCCAAAAGTCAAATTTCTGAAGTCTTCACAATACGATGCAAAAGTAAAGGCTATTGAAAAAAACTTGGAAAAAGGTACTGAAATCGATGGATTTCAGATTCCGACGGATTTATGGTATCAAGCGGTGGCAGCTGCAGCAGATTATGTATTGGTCATCGAAGACGACGTTTGGTTTACAGCTCCAGTGAATTTGGATGAGTTGGTAAAGAATATGCAGAAGTATAATATTCCGTTGTTAAAATTGGGGTGGCTTGGGAATTATACCGATGATCAATACTTGCAATTGGAAAAATTAAATCACCTTATCACCAAAGCGCAACCTCAAAAATTATTTACAGCAAATAAGTTAATCATGGATTTGTTCATGTACAATAAATATAAATTTTTTACCCTGCTCTATAAATTTGGTTGGGTTGACAATACCACCAAAAGAAAATATTGGGCGATTAATTCGATTTTGATGGGTTTGTATCGAAAAGATTATTGGTTGGCCATTTGGAAAGATGCAAAAGGAAGAGTGGATGAGAAACAACAATTGCGTAATGCAGCGGTTTGGTATCATCAAAACAAAAACTCCATCTTTGCACGTACCCATCAAGAATATTTAAAAACCACTTTCAAGTCTTCGGCTACTGGCTCCTATCATGAATATGGCTATCGTTTAGACGTTAACCGTATGAATTTCATTTTGAACAAAGCTTGGTTGGAAGGTGAGTTGGATCCAATGGAAAATTATCCAAATGATTTTTCGGACAAGTACATTCAAACTTTTTTAGAAAAAGCCAATCATCCCGATGTTCAATATACGGAATGGAAGAAATGGGCCGATAAGTTTAAAGAACAATATCGTAATTTAGGCGCCGAAATAGAATAAAATGACCAACCCAACCAAAATAAAAGTTCTTTTTCGATTGCGTTCCCTCGAAATGGGTGGTGTACCGCGTGTGGTTTTAGATCTTTTGAATAATTTACCAAAAGAGAAATTTGACATCACTTTGATGTTGAATTTGTACCAAGGCGAACTTCGCACCGAAATACCGAAACATATCCATTTGGTAAGGATTGCAAAAGGAAGAGAAGACTTTAGCGTCAATCCAATTTTACATAAAGTTCAATTGGTTTTGCGAAAGTTGAAATTGAAATTTTACGAAGTATTTCCTAGTTTTCTGTACAATCAAATTTTAAAAGAGGATTACGATATTGAAGTTGCTCCTGGCTATGCGGAATTCGAATGGATTTTGAATTCACCCAATAAAAAGTCCCGCAAAATTGGCTGGTTTCATACCGATGTGAGTTATGATAAAGACCAGAACCGAGTGATGAAAAGAATCAATCTGATGAAGAAATTTGATTGGATGATTTTTGGCTCGGCACAAACTCGACAAGTGATTACCGATTTGTATGGTGTGACTTATCCAAATAGTTCAGTGATTTACAATGTCATAAACTTTCAAGAAGCAATGGAGAAATCCAAATTGATGGAAGTCAATTATCCAATTCGCCCCGTGTTTTCGACGATCGGAAGATTGCATTTCCGCAAAGGTTATGATGCGTTGATTCGTGTTCACAAACGTTTGTTGGACGAAGGTTTTAAACATTCAATAGCTGTAATTGGAGGTGGAAACGAAATGGAAAATCTGAAAAATCAGGCTATTGAAACAGGTGTAGAAGAAACTTTTAATCTTTTGGATACCCAGAAAAATCCATATCCATATGTAGCACAATCAGACTTTTTTGTGTTACCATCCCGATCAGAGTCTTATCCGTTGACTGTTGGAGAAGTGATGGGATTGGGAATTCCTATATTGAGTACCAATGTGGGAGGCATACCAGAAATGATTGATCACGAAGTTGATGGCTATTTGGTGAATTTCGATGAGGAGGAAATTTACGAAGGAATGAAAAGGTTTATGACCGACCAAGAATTAATTGAAAATCTTAAAAAGGGAATGAAATCAGTTCCTGAAAAATTTGATAATTCGAAAATTTACCATCAAATAAGCCAAGTGTTTGAAAATCAATATTTACAAAAATGAGTAAATATAAAATAACCATTATCACACCAACCTATAATAGGGCTCATACATTGAAAAGAGCCTATAATTCTCTCGTAAATCAAACGTTTAAAGACTTTTTATGGGTGATTGCAGATGATGGATCTACCGATCAAACAGAAGAACTTGTCAAGGAATTTCAAAAAGAAAATCTTGTAACAATTCAGTATTATAAACAAGAAAATTCTAAGAAATTTTATACCGTTTTCAAAGCGATTCAATCGGTGAAAACCGATTATTTTGCTATATTGGATTCTGATGATGCTTATCCTGATAAGGCTTTGGAAATTTTGATTAAAGAAGCCAATTCGTTAAATCCAGATGAATTCATTTCTTTGATCGGTCATTCGATTGATGAAGAGGGTAAACTTTTTGGAGATTTATTTCCAGGAAATGGTTTTGACGGTTCTGTATTTGAAATGAGGTATAAATACAAGATAAAGGGGGATAAAAATGGGTTGTTTTTGACAAAACCCTATTTAAAATACTTATCTAAATTTGATTTCGAAGTTTATAAAGGAAAATATGCGCCTCAAAAAATATTCTTTCAAATTTATGATGGTGAGGGAATGAAAACCCGATTTTTTAATGAAATCGTTAGGATTTACTATTACGACTCAACTGATTTAAATTCAATGAGTGCAGACCGGGTAAAACCTACGTCGTATGAAGGTTTACGCGATGGGTATTTGTCTTTTGTAAATTCCTATAAAGGGATAAAATGGACGCATCCAATTGCCTATTTTAGAAATATGGTAGGATATTTAACGTATTCACAATTATTGAAAGATTCTTGGAAAAAATCCATCCAAAAATTAAACAGTTTGCCAAATAAAATTTTAGGAATTCTTCTTATTCCTTTTAGTTTCGGATATACTTTACTGAAAAAACCTTAATACGTAAATTCCTTTTGATCAAGCATTCGATCCAGCCAAGTGTCAAAATCATATTTAGTTTTTATTTCTTGTGAAATAGGTTGATAGGGCGAATCTAAAAAATGCCTTAATCCATCCAAGTTGTCTTCTCCCAAGATGAATATGTTTAAAGGATGATAAAAGGGTTCCTTTTTGATGTGAATATTGTCGGTTATCAATTTAATTTCAAGGAACAAAGACTCCATTGGTCGAAGGGTTAATCCTACCTGACTTGGTGGTGAAATATCTAATATCGCTTTTGATTGATTGATTAAATTTAAATATTCCTTATACGAAAGTTCCTTGATCTTTTCTGGATTTCCCTCATTCCGATTGGGGACTATATGGAAGAAATTCCGATAATTATGTTCAGTGAAATAGGTTTCTAGTTCGAGTAGCTTCTCTTTTCTGTGTTTGTTTCGTCCCACAAAAACAATGTCAAATTCCTTTGGCGAATTGCTGGAATTTATTTCATCAAAATAAAAAGTATTGTTGTATTTCAATTGATAATTCTCTTTGTCGATTTCATCAAATGTCCAAATATCAGCCAATTGGCGAAGTGCTTCTGTAGGTCGTCCAATTCTATAGGCAGGATTCCAATACCAATAAATAATTTGAATACTCGGATTTTGCTTTTTAATAAATTCTAAAACATATAAATTAACTGTGGCAAAAACAACAACTGTTTTCGCCTTTTTTAGATGTTTGGTCCAATTGCCAAATAAAATGGAATCATTTATAGAAAGTTTTTTAAATAGTTTCTTTAAGACGCGTGTTTTAAAATTCTCATTTGGATAAAGTTCAAAAATAGGATATCCTTTATCTTTAATTAGTTTTTGAAAATAATCGACCGAATTATATATAAAAATTATTTCGTTTTTGGTGGGTTTCATGGAAAAGTATGGGCTTTTGTGATAATCAAATTAGTTTGATCGCAATTTTTTTAAAAATATCTCTTCGCTAAATTTAGCATATTTAATTGATCCGAAAACATTTAGATGCTTCTCATCATAATAAATTACCGTATCCTTGTAATATGGCGCATCTTCAAACAATTTAATTTTGGTTAAATCCATAACTTTTACATTGGGTGAAGATTTTAATTCTTTCAGAATATTTTCAGGAATTTTTGCGTAGATTTTTTCAAATTTTACATTTTTCTTGGTTTTTAATTCACCACGATTTACACGTATTGGATTTTTGTTCAGAGTCGGGTAATCTTCAAATAGATAAAAGATTTTTTGAGGATATCTTTTTGTCAGATTCAATAATGCCTCATTAAAGTGGGGTAGTGGAATTCCCCAAGCCTTCAAAATAAAAATGGTGTCAAATTTTTCGATTTCCTTTTCAGATTTCAATGCTAAATTCTCGTATAATTCGAAATTTGATTGATTGTGAAATTCTTTTTCGCTAATGTTTGGAATTGGCGGATAAGTATCATTTGTGACGATACTAAAAGCAAAATCATTTTTCTTTCCAATCTCGTTCAAAAAGGGTTTCATAACCAATCCATGGCTATAGCCAATGACTAAAATTTTATTCGTAGATTCTGGATTTCCTAAAACCTCAAATCGTTTAAAATATTTTCCGTGTGAGGTAAATCCCATTGCATTGGAAGAAGAAAAATAGGCAGGAGTAGATCCCATTTTTTCGTTAATTTTTACAGACATCAGAACCATAAATGCCAAAAATAAATAAACCGCAACTGAACTAATAGCTATTTGTTTGATCGATTTTATCCTGAATTTTTCCTCTATTAAATAATAAGATGCATACGAAAAGGCAAAAATTAATATCGTCATTAGTAAACCATCCATTAATGGAATTTCATATTGCGAATGGTAGTAGCGGTATAAGGCCATAAAAGGCCAGTGCCATAAATAAATGCTATAGGAAAGTGCTCCTATAAAAACTGGAATTTTGGTCGATAAAAATTGGTTGATGTAACTGTCTTTGGAAATTAATAACATTCCTGTTCCTACACAAGGAATAAGTGCCAAAACGCCAGGGAAAGTTGTTTTTTCATTATAAATAAACATTGGGATTAGGACCATCAACAATCCAAGAACGCTTAAAAATGTCTGCGTCGAAATATTTATATTCTTCTTTTTCATTAAGAACAATTGAACCAATGTCCCTAATAAAAATTCACTGCTACGTGATAAAAGCGAATAATACATTGCCACAACTTGTTTTCCAAAACTAATTTGGTAATGAGTATACATTAATGAAAGAAGGATTAATAGGACTATAAAAAATCCGAGCCATTTTCGGGGTATAAAAAATAGAATCAATGGTAAGATCAAGTAAAACTGCATTTCCACTGCAAGTGTCCAAGTATGCAAAAGTGGATTTTCTGAATTTTGAGCACCAAAATACGTGTCTAGAGAAGCAAAATAATTATTGGAATTAAAAATACTTGCATTAAATAAAGCTTTTCTGAAAAATTTTACATCTTGGTTAAAATAAATAAAGGTTACAGCAATTGCAACAATAATAAGCAAGACTAGATAAGCAGGAACAATCCGTTTGATCCTACTTTTATAAAAATCGATAAACGAAAAAGATTTTTTATCAATTTTATTAATTATGATACCCGAAATCAAAAATCCAGAAATGACAAAAAAAATGTCAACACCTAAAAATCCGCCTGGTAATAAGGCATGATTGAAATGAAATAAAAAAACGGATAATACTGCTATAGCACGTAGTCCTTGAATGTCTAAACGATATTCCACAGATTGTTAAGGTATATGGTTAACTAAAAGTAAATCAATTGATTTAATCAATAGTTAAATTTATTTAATAATTTTAATAGAGATACTTATTGTTGAAATTTCTTAGCAAAATTGAAATACAATCATTTGCTTGATAGTGTAAAGTGTTGCTCATTTAGATTGATTTAGAGTTTAAAAGTAAAAAAAAAAACATACGACATTGCAAATTAATTTCTGAAATTTGCCTGACTTTATAATCCAACCATTGAAAAAGAAAATTCTCATACGAATCGGATCTTTACGCCACGGTGGTGCAGAAAAAGTTCTCGCAACTTTTTTGAAGAATTTGCCTACCGATAAATATGAAATCGATTTGCTATTAAATCTTTATTCAGGTAAATACCTTGCTGAAATTCCCGATTGGATCAATGTTTTCTATCTCAACAAAGGGGAAATGATTACGACCAATCGACCACAAGATATTCCTCAGAAAGCCTTTCGAGTGTTGTATCAGAAAACACTTAAGAAGTTTCCTAAATTATTGTATAAATATATTCTCAAGAATAAACAATACGATATTGAATTTGCGGCAATCCACGGTTTGAGAGATGATATTTTGAATTCTCCGCAAAAAGCATCCAAAAAAATCGTTTGGATTCACAACGATTTGCGCAAAACGGAATTTCACGATTATACCGATGAGGAAATACGCAAATTCTTTGGATTCGATCAAATAATGGTCATTTCGGAGCAGATCCAAAAGGATTTTGAAAATATGGCAAGAACGGAGGAGGAGAAAAAGAAAATCGTCCGAATTTACAATCCGCTCGATACCCAAGAAATCTTGACCAAGGCTGAAAAAAAGCAAGATGTTTATGATTTTAATTCTTCGGTTCCTGTTTTTGTCTCTGTTGGAACTGTTTTTCCGCAAAAAGGATTCGATCGACTTTTACGCGTACATAAACGATTATTGAAAGAAGGATTTCCACACAAAGTCTTGATTGTAGGTGATGGATATGATTTTGAAAACGTAAAAAACTTATTGAACGAATTAAAACTTGAGCAAACGGCTACGATGTTAGGATTTACAGACAATCCTTATCCATTTTTTAAAGCGGCCGATTTTTTCATTTTAAGTTCTCGTTACGAAGGTTTTCCAACCGTTTTGTATGAAGCAATAACCTTGAAGAAAACCATTGTTGCAACTGATGTTTCGGGTGTTCGAGAAATGCTCAACGATGGTGAATTAGGAATGATTGTAGAAAATTCCGAAGAAGGAATTTATAGTGGAATGAAAACGATGTTGACGAATCCTAAATTTGCAAAATCCTTTCAAACTAAATTGGATGATTATATTCCACCTTTCAACTTGAAAAATTCCGTTCAACATATTCAATCGATAATCGATTCACCTTAGAATTAAAAACAAGAATATCAATACTATTCTTAAATTTGCAAATCAACTCTAGAAAGAATTTTATTACGAAATGCCAAGCCTATTACAACAAGATTATTATCGAAAAACAGGAAAATACGAATCTGTGACCTTGTGGAAAGTCTTGTTTGATCCTGGACTTTTGTTTTTGTATTTTTTACGTCATTCGCAACGAACTTCGGCCAAAAGCCCAATGGGCATCTTTTATCGATTAATGCTTCGACGCTATCAAGTGAAATATGGTTTCCAGATTTCTGCCAAAACCCAAATTGCTGGAGGATTGTATTTAGGTCATTGGGGAACGGTTGTAGTCAATCCCAAAGCGAAAATTGGCAAAAACTGTAACCTCGCGCACGGCGTCACAATCGGGCAAACCAATCGAGGCGATAAACAAGGTGTTCCCGTTATTGGCGATAATGTTTGGATTGGAACTAATTCGGTTATAGTCGGCGGAATTACCATTGGAAACAACGTCTTAATTGCACCAAATTCCTACGTTACTTCTGATGTAGAAGATGATTCGATTGTTGTGGGAAATCCAGCCCGAACAATGAAAAACGATAAGGCAACCGATGGTTATATAAACAATCAAATATGAGAATGGGAAAGGAATCGCAAGGATTATTTGTCATCTCACTTGATTTCGAACTCTTTTGGGGAATTCGTGATAAATTTAGTTTCCAAGAATATGGTCCCAATGTTTTAGGTGTTTGGGAAGTCATTCCGAAAATGTTGGATTTATT
This sequence comes from Moheibacter stercoris, assembly GCF_040545805.1. NCBI lineage: Bacteria > Pseudomonadati > Bacteroidota > Flavobacteriia > Flavobacteriales > Weeksellaceae > Moheibacter > Moheibacter stercoris. The sequence goes on along the minus strand of NZ_JBEPMO010000006.1, from coordinate 117,071 downwards.
TGCGAAATACGATGTTCACGCAACTTTTGCAACGGTAGGAGCGATGTTTGCCGAGAATTTGCAGGAATTGAATCAATTTCTTCCTAAATTGAATCCTTCGTATCAAGATCAAAATTTATCTCCTTATAACGGATATATCGATGCATCCACTCAACATAATCCCAACTATTATTTCGGAAAGAAATTAATGGAAATGGTTCAGAAAGATGGTCGACACGAAATCGGTACGCATACCTTCTCGCACTATTATGGTTTGGAAGACGGACAAACCAAAGAAGAATTTGAATCCGATTTACAAGCTGCAATCAAAATAGCGAAATCGATGGGAATTGACTTGAAATCCTTTGTGTTTCCGCGTCATCAAATCAATCCAGACTATTTGGATGTATTTCCCAAAAACGGAATTGAAATTTACCGCGAAACTGAAAAAGCTTGGTTTCATTCGGCTGCAAAAGGTTCCGACGAAGGAATCCTAAAGCGCGCCATTCGATATTTGGATTATTTCATTTGTTTGGGTAATCAGCATTGCCAGGATTTAGCGGAAGTGAAAAAAGATAAGTTGTATCGAGTACGTGCTAGTCGATGGTTGCGACCTTACAAAGAATCGGAATCGAAATTTGATCGATTGAAAATTAGACGTATTAAAAATCAAATGACACATGCAGCCAAAAAAGGAAAAATATTCCATCTTTGGTTTCATCCGCACGACATCGGAATCAATCAAGAAATAAACTTTCAAATGCTAGAAGAAATTTTAAAGCATTTTGAAGAACTTCGTCAAAAATACCAAATGAAAGCTTGTCATATGGCGGAAGTCGTTGAATTATACAAAGAGAAATATGAGCGTTAGAGTTGTGATGTTAACGGGTCCAGCGATTTCTTCCAGATTTATGTACAATGGTCTGAAAGAGGATGTGAACATCGTTCAAGTGATTCGTGAAGTGCCTGTTCCGATGAAAACGATTATGAAGAATCGCGCAAAAAAATTGGGCTGGTTCAACGTTTTGGGACAAATTGCTTTTGGAAAACTGATTTTACCCATTTTGCGAACTTTTTCGAAAGACCAAAAAGAAAAAGTCATTCAGAAATTGGGATTAAGCGACGCCGAAATTTCTCCAGCTATTTTAAAAGATGTTTCCAGTGTCAATGCGCAAGAAACCATCGATATTTTGAAAGAAATCAATCCAGATGTGGTGATTGTCAACGGATGTCGAATTCTTTCCAAAAAAGTTTTATCGGCTGTTAATGCCGTATTCATCAATACTCACGAAGGGATTACACCAAGATATCGTGGTATTCACGGCGGTTATTGGGCATTGGTCAATCAGGATTTGGAAAATTGTGGCGTAACGGTTCATTTGGTCGATAAAGGTGTCGATACCGGCGGAATCTTGTATCAAGCGAGAATCCAACCCGAAAAGAAAGATAATTTTACGACTTATCCATATTACCAAACCGCAGCAGGAATTCCTTTGATGAAACAAGCGGTGATGGATGTTGAAAATAATTCAATTCAAATAAAACAGCCCGTATTGGAAAGTCAAATTTGGTATCATCCAACAATCTGGCAATATTTGTGGAATTTTCTGACCAAAGGAATTAAATAATAAACATTGAACCGACCTAAAAAAATATTCTTTTTACTTCCTGGCCTTACGTTTGGCGGTGCTGAACGGGTGATTTTTACCTTGTGCAATTACCTCAATCGTGAAGATTTTCAACCTTATTTGGTATTGTTCAATAAGGAAGGAATGCCATTGGAATTGTTGAAAGATGATGTGCAAGTTATCGATTTAAAAGTGGATCGAATTCGTTTTGCCATATTCAAAGTATTGCCATTAATCAGAAAAGAAAAACCGGATATTGTATTTGGCGGTTGGGGCGAAGTAAGTGCATTTTTGGCACCGTTTGTTCCGTTTTTTAAGAAAACCAAATTTGTGGCGCGTGAAACCAATGTCGTTTCGGAGCACGTCAAACGAAAGGAAATTCGATTTTTCTACAGGTTTTACAATAATTTCCATCAAATCATAGCCCAGTCAGATGATATGCAAAAGGATTTGGTTGAAAATATCAATATAGAACCTCGAAAAATTGTCAAAATCAATAATCCAGTTGATGTGGAATTTATTCAATCCCAAATGTTTTCGGATGAAAGGAAATTCAATTCATTGGTAAAAAATGTGGTAGCAATTGGAAATCTAACCGAACGAAAAGGATTTGATATGCTCTTAAATGTTTTTGCGCATTTGAAGGATGAAAATATTGAATTAACGATTTTAGGCGATGGTCGTGATCGAGACGAATTGATGCAACAAAAAGAAGAATTAGGATTGGAGAATGTTCATTTTGCAGGAATTCAGAAAAATCCTTATCCGTATTTGCAGCAAGCCGATTTATTTGTTTTGTCTTCACGTTACGAAGGATTTCCCAATGTTTTATTGGAATCGGGAGCTTGCGGAACCTATGCTTTAGCCAATGATTGTCCGGGTGGAATTCGCGAAATCATTCAAAAAGGAATCAATGGAGAAATTCATTCGATTGAAGATGCGGAAGGATTTGCTCAACGAGTGAAAAAATTGGTTCAATCTGAAAAGGATACAGAGTTAATCGTCAATAGTATACATTCTCGATTCTCTAAAGAAAAAATAATGGAAAAGTATAACCAAATATTGCGTGAATTATGAAAGTTTCGGTGATTGTTCCGGTGTATAATACAGCCGCATATTTGGAAAAATGTTTGGATTCTTTGGTCAATCAAACCTTGAATGAAATCGAAATCATTGTAGTCAATGATGGTTCACCCGATGATTCGCAGAAGATTATTGATCAATATGCTTCTAATTACTCGCAAATCAAAGCCTATCAGAAACCAAATGGCGGATTGAGCGATGCAAGAAATTTCGGTTTGGAAAAAGCCTCGGGAGAGTTTATTGGATTTGTCGATAGTGACGATTATGTTTCCCCCGAAATGTTTGAATCCCTTTACAAGAAAGCCATTGAACATTCTGCTGAGATTGTGTTATGTGATTTGGAAAAGGTAAATGAAAGGGGAGAAGCCTTCCGAGATTTGCCGCAATCGCCACAACTTCCAGAGAAAATTGCGTTGAAAAAGGATTTTACCATTTTTGGAGAAATGGCGTGTTTCGCTTGTAATAAATTATTCAAAAAGGAGTTATTTCAAGACTTAAAATTTAAAAAAGGTATTCATTTCGAGGATATTGAATTAATTCCGCAATTGGTTTTAAAATCCAGCATAATAGCCAAAATCAATCAGCCATTTTACAAATATTTTGAACGACAGGATTCGATTACCAAAACCCATACAAAAAAGGGATATGATATGTTTTTGGCAATTCAAAACGTAAAAGAAGCTTTTGATGCTAGCGAATATTCGAATTTTAAAGAGGATTTTGATCGTTTCTTTATGTTCCAAGGATATTATTCCTATTTGGCTTATGTAGCCTATGTGCAAGACAAAAATCTAAAAGCTGAAATGGTGGTAGAATTGGAAAAGCAAATGAAACTTTACGGAATTTCCAAAAAGCGAATTTTCAATTACCAACGATTTGCAAGAAATTATTTGTTTTCTTTGCCAATGAAGAAGCAAATCTTTTATTTGTTAAGTTTCATCAACCTAAAATTAATAAGACTGACCTAGGGAACAATGAGTTTTATCTATAACCTTATTGCGATTTTATTGATAGGATCCACTATTTATCAAGTAGTGAACGATACGCCTACCAATAAAAATTGGTTTAAAACCATCATAGTGATGATGATGTTTACAGCCGGATTGGCTTATGCGATAAGTCCTGACTGGTTGGCTTACTGGAATGCTTTTGAAGGTGCGGCCCAAACGGATTTTTCCGATATGGAATATATCATCATCATGTTTGATATGGAGCCTGGGTATATTTATCTCAATAAAATCGTCAGTACTGTTGGTTTGGGTTATGCGAGTTTTACCTTGCTAATAGCCATCATCGCATTGACTTTGAAGGGGAAAATGTTCTATAAGTACAGTCCCTATGCTTTTATGACGTTAATGATGTATTTCATTCCAACCTATTTGTTTGAAGAACACGTTCACGTTCGTCAAGGATTAGCCAATGCAATAATGCTCTGTTCGATTCCTTATATCATTGAACGGAAGTTATTCAAATTTTTACTCGTATTTGCCTTAGCTTTTATGTTTCACAAAGCTGTTGTACTATTTATATTCGCCTATTGGATTGTAAAAATTAAATTCAATAACACTTTAATAATTGTTTTAGTATCTGTGGCAATCATATCCAATTTAGTTGGATTAAATATGATAATTGATAGTATCGCACAATTCCTACCTTTTGGAGTAGCCGAAACCTATAATGATTACGCAAGTGAACTTTCCTCAGAAGGAGGTGTTTTAGGAGACATTGTGAAAATTATAACCGTTGCTATAATTTTGATTTTCAATAAGCAAGTTTCAGAAAAAGACGAGCTTTTTAGTTATTTTAGAAACATTTATATTTTTGGAGTAATTACCTATTTTTTCTTTGGTGGCGGAATTTTTGCGGCTAGATTACCTGGTTTTTTTACCGTTTATATCATTTTCGTAATACCTAGAATGGTTTATGCCCTTCGAGAAAATACCTCTGTAAAGAATTTTTTATTTATAGGATTTACAGTTTATTCTATTTTGCTTTATGGTAATTTCTACCGAAATTGGGGTGATCGCTCAGGGTTTGGGAATTATAATTCTGTTTTAAGTGAAAATGCTAGATATGGTTTTCTATATGAAGAATAATTTAATCTCTATAATAACGCCATGTTACAACTCTGAGAACTATATTGCGGAAACGATTTTGTCCGTATTAAATCAAACCTATGCCCATTGGGAATGGTGGATAATAGATGATTGTTCGCATGATAATTCGGTTCAAAAAATCAAAGAATTTAATGATCCAAGGATTCATTTAATAGTGTCAGAGGAAAATGTGGGTGCAGCTGAAGCGCGCAATATAGGCATTAGAAATGCAAAGGGAAGATTTATTACCTTTATTGATAGTGATGATGTTTGGTTGCCTCAATTTTTAGAAAAAGCTGTAAATTATTTAGTTGACAACAAGGAAGAATTAGTGTACGGTTCTTACAAGAGACATGATGAGAATTTAGAACCTTATTTGGAGGACTTTATAGCGGAAGATCATATTACCTATGATCGGATTTTATACAATTGTCCGATTCCCATGCTTACTTCCATGTATGATACCCAAAGAATTGGAAAAGTAGAAATACCCGAAGTGGATATGCGCGAGGATTACGCGATGTGGATTGAAATTTTGAGAAAAATTCCAGAAGCGCGTGCCATAAAGGAATCCTTGGCCATTTATCGAATTCGAAAAAATTCCTTTTCAAGAAATAAATTTTTAATCCTACAAAAGCAATTTAATGTATATTCTAAATATTTAGGTTTATCTTTGTTCCGATCAACTTATTACACCCTGCATTGGGCTTTCAACGGAATGAGAAAGTATGAAAAACTTAAGTTTAGAGGCAATCGCTAACTTTATTGGATATTCATCACTTTATTTAAAAGTTATCCTATCCTTTTTATTGAGCTTTTTGCTCACTTTTATTGCGATTCCAAAAATCATTCGAGTTTCCTATCGAAAACAATTAATGGACATTCCTGGAAGTCGAAGTTCGCATACGCGTAAAATACCTCGCTTGGGAGGAGTAGCCATTTATTTTGCGATTACAGTTGTTGCCAGTATCTTTTGTTTTGATATGCTCAGTAAAGTTATATTCTTTTCAGCAGCATTGGTATTACTATTTTTTATTGGCTTAATGGATGACTTATTGGTGGTGGCTCCACAGAAAAAGCTTTTTGCGCAAATTCTAAGTGCTTTGATGATTGTAGTAGGGTCAAATATACGTATCGAAAGCTTTTTTGGTTTATTTGGTATTTTTGAATTGCCTTATTGGATTAGTGTCTTTTTTACCATCTTTATTATCGTCTTGATTATCAATTCTTATAATTTAATTGACGGAATCGACGGTTTGGCGAGTGGAGTAGGAATTTTGATCTCCTTGAGTTTCGTTTTCATCTTTTTTAGATTGTATGATTATTCGATGGGATTTTTGGCCATCGCTATTTTGGGTTCACTTCTAGCATTTTTATATTTTAATCTCTCCAATCAATACAAAATTTTCATGGGCGATACAGGATCCATGGTAGTCGGTTATTTGATTGCATTTATGGCTATTAAATTCATTAGTTTATCCTCTATGCCTTGGGTGAAAATAGAAAGTGCTCCAATCATCGCAATTGCAATATTGATTATTCCATTGATTGATACTTTAAGTGTAATCATCATACGTTTAATGAAAAGAAAATCACCATTTACAGCCGACCAAAACCATATTCATCATCGAATATTGCGATTGGGATTTAATCATACAAAAACCACTTTGATTATTTGTGCTGCCAATGTATTATTAATTGTATTGGCTTATCAAATAAGACATTTTAATATCAGTTTAATGTTATTGATATTAATTTGTGCTGCCTTATTTTTATCCTATATGCCACTTGTGGTTAGTGAGTTTCTCAATAGAAGGAAGTTAGTACAACGTCAAAATTCAAATTAATCTTAAAAATAGTATATTTGCCACCTAAAATTAGAACCTTGAAGCCTAGATTTTTATACCTATTCATAGCGTCTTGTGTATTTTTTACTTTAGGATCATGCATTCCGTTAAAAGATGTAAAATACATTCAACCTGATCAAAAATTGAAGTTAAATGAAAATGGGATGATTGCTTTTAATCGACCAATTTATCATTTACAAGTGAATGATTTGATTAACATTAAAGTTTCGACTCGTAAAGGTGTTGAATTACAAGAATTATCAGATTATTCAACAAATGCCGATGCAATGAGTGGTGGGCAGAACACAATGGGTAAGGGTGTTAGAATCCAAGAAGATGGAAACATCGAATTACCTAGAATAGGTAAGATTTATTTATTGGGATTAAGTCTTGAAGAGGCAAGAGAAAAAATAGAAAGTGAATTTTATAAAATTTTTGAAGAATCTGCCGCTTATATTGAGGTGATTATGCCTGGTATTAACTTTACAATTGTTGGAGAAGCTGGTTCTGGGAATTACCACGTACCACAATATGATTTTAACTTGTTGGAAGCTTTTGCAATGGCAGGCGATTTAACACCTGTAGCCGATAGAAATAATATCCAGATTTTGCGCACAACACCAGAAGGAACTCAACGAGCGGTTGTAGATATAACACAAGAATCGGTGATGAATTCCGAGTATTTTTGGCTACAACCCAATGATATCATTATAGTCAATCCAAGAAGACAAAAACAATGGGGAATTGGGTTGAATCCTATTCAAACTGTTACAACTATTTTTGGAGGTATAACTGCTGTTATCGGTATTTATTTTTTCTTTAAAAATCTATAATCAATAGGAATTTTTATGGACCATAATCAACCATCTCATTCTACCAATTTAAAAAAGAAAAATTCCTTACTATTCTTTGAAATTGATCGATTTATTCCTCGACTTCTTAGAAATTGGGTGATTTATTTGTTATCCTTAATTTTTGCAATTTTTATTGCCTATTTTATCAATAATTATTATTTAGATCGCATGTATCAAGGGGATGCGACCTTTAATGTATCTTCAAAAAGTCAAGGAGGTAGTGATTTTGGAGGGAATTCCATTAACTTTATCTGGGGTGGATCTGGTGGGAAAACAGATATCCTTACTAAGGTTTTGGAATCCAGAACCCATGCCTTTGATGTAGCGAAGCGTATAGAAGCATACGTCGCTTATATGGAAGAAGGGACGTTAAAAAAATCTAATTCTCATCGAGATGCTTCACCTTTTATTGTGAAAGTAGATACAACGCATAATCAGATTGTGGGGGTTGAATTAGAAATAAGGAAAATTGATAATACGACATTTGAAATTAAACCAATTTCCAATCCATCTTCAAACTTACTTTACAATTATACAATGGACACGATTTTGGGAAAAAGCATTCCTGTTAAATTTCCTTCCAAAGGGAAATTTAGCGAATGGATAACTTCTGATCATTATCGATTTCAAATTTTAGAAGGTAAGAAATTCTTCAATCCAGAAGATAAATATTCTTTTGTATTAACCAATTTAGATCGTGCAGCATCAAGAGTTCAAAGTGGAATTCAAGTTAATGCATTAGGTAAAGGAAGTTCGATCTTATCAATTTCAAAAGTGTCCTATTCGCAAGAAGAGGCAATCGACGTTATCAATAATTCGTTGGAGCTTTTAAAGGAAAAAGAATTAAACGAAAAAAATCAAATGGCCATAAATACCTTAAAGTATATTGGTCAACAAATTGGTATTGCCAAAGCAAAAGTTGATAGTGCTTCTATTGAGTATCAAAATTTGCAAAAACGTGAAAATATTTATGATTTTGGTGGAGAAAAAGGTGACATTTTAGGAAACTTAAAGTCATTAGAGCTTGAAAAAGCTACGATGCAAGATAAAATCAATACGTTAAATTCTGTAAGTAATAATATTTATCAATCAGGAACTAAAGGAATGATTGACTTGCAGATTGTTGGTTTAAGCGAAGGGAATTTCGTTTCAGAGGTAAGTAATTTAAGAAGCCTTGAACAACAACGCGATGAATTAAAATTACTTTATAAATCTGGTACTAGAGAAATTTCTGAAATTGAAGCTAGAATAGCAGATTCAAAATCTGCTATCCAAGGTATGATCAATACATCAAAAAATAGACTTAACAAAGAATTAGGAGATATAAATACCAAAATAGGTCATTACAATTCCAGAGCTTACCAATTGCCTGAACAAGAAAAGAAGTTTTTGGATGTCGCTAGAGGATATGAGGTAAATGATGTACTCTACAACCAATTGCTTTCACAATATAGCCAAGCAGAATTATCTATAGCATCGACAGTTTCCGATGTAAATATTATCGATAAAGCGAAAAATTTAGGTCAAGCTCCCATATCGCCTAACAAAAGAGCGAATATGTTAACTGCGATACTTATTGCTTTAATTATTCCAACTATCTATTTATTGCTAAGAGAGATTTTTGATACAAAAATTAAGGGTATTCCAGATATTGTGAAATTAACCAACATTCCTTTTATCGGAACAATTGGAAATAATTCAGATAATAATCCTTTGGTTGTATTAGAAAGACCTAAATCAGGGATTTCAGAAGCTTTTAGAGCCATTAGAAGTAATTTGCAATTTCTTTATAAAAAGTCCAACAAAGATCCAAAGAAAACAATTTTGATAACATCTTCTGTCGGTGGAGAAGGAAAAACCTTTGTTTCGATGAATATGTCGACAATTTTGGCTGCAAGTGGGAAGAAAACCATTTTAATTGGAATGGATTTGCGTAAACCTAAAATTTTTGATGAATTTGAACTTTCAAACAAAAAAGGTCTATCCAATTATTTATCAGGGAATTCTACCAAAGAAGAAGTGATTCAAAATTCAAAAGTTCCCAATTTGGATGTTATTACAGGTGGTCCAATTCCGCCCAATCCTTCTGAACTTTTATTATCGGAAAATTTAAACGAATTAATCAATTCTTTGAAAGCCGAATACGATTACATTGTACTAGATACACCTCCAGTTTCCTTGGTTGCCGATGCTTATGATTTGATGCATTTTGCCGATGCAACACTTTATGTGACTCGTTTCGATTATACGTATCGAGGATTTGTGAAACGTATTTCCGATAAATACGATGAAGGTGAAGTTTCCAATATTGGAATCATCTTAAACGATTTTCAAGTCAAAGGAAGTTACGGATATGGTTATGGGTACGGATATGGCTACGGCTATGGTTATGGTTATGGCTATTTTGAGGAAGACGCGAATTATGACCCAAGTGTTATAGGACGTATCAAACGTATGATTGACATTCGAACGTATTTCAAAAAGCGTTAAATGTGGGCCAAATCCTTGTTTGATTATTGTTTAGCAATTTTATTACTTCCAATTTTATTGCCTATCATTATCATACTAGTAATGGTTGCTACGATTGATACAGGGAAATTTGGATTATTTTCTCAAGAACGAATCGGTAAAAATGGACAGGTTTTTTCTATCTATAAAATTCGTTCGATGAAAGGTAATTCTAATTCATTTGTAACGACACAAAAAACACATGAAATAACCAAGTTTGGAAATTTCATCAGAAATACCAAATTAGACGAAATGCCGCAACTTTTCAATATCCTATTGGGCGATATGAGTTTTGTAGGACCAAGACCCGATGTGAAAGGCTATGCCGATGTTTTAGAAGGGGAAAATCGTATTATTCTCGATGTAAAACCCGGAATTACAGGGCCAGCGCAAATTGCCTTTCGAAACGAAGAAGAATTACTGAATAACCAAGAAAATCCGCTAGAATACAACGACGAAGTAATTTGGCCTGAAAAGGTGAAAATCAACAAAGATTATGTTCAGAACCAAAGCGTTTGGTCGGATTTGAACTATATTTTCAAAACATTTTTTTGAATTCCTAAATTAATTATGATTCTTTAAACACCGTTAATTGATTGACTTACACTGAGATAATTTTCATCTTTTTTAATTCAAAACTAATGTGAACTTCCAATTTAAACTGCTGAAAATCATCTTGATTTAATTTAAGATAAATTTGTCTTAAATACAAATAACACTAACTTTGTATTTAAAACCAAGAAGATGTTTTCAAAATCCTGCGAATACGGCATCAAAGCGATCATTTACATTACCACGCAATCCTTGGAAGGTAGAAGGATTAAAGTAGGAGAGATTGCTGAAAATTCCGATTTACCACTTGCTTTTACAGCCAAGTTGCTCGGGATTTTGACCAAAGTAAACATCGTATTTTCCCAAACCGGTCCAAATGGGGGGTTCTACATAGATCCCGAAAGATTAAGGGAAATAAAACTCGAAGAAATTGTTTCGGCTATTGATGGAAATTCGGTTTATGAAGGTTGCGGACTCGGACTGAGTCATTGCGATGCTGAAAATCCCTGCCCACTTCACAATGATTTCATCAAAATCAGAACGGAACTGAAAACGATGTTGAAAACAACAACAGTATTTGATTTGGCAATGAAACTGAAATCGGGAGAATCGGTTTTGGTTCGATAAATTTTAAAGATTATGGAAGTAAAAAGAGATATAGAAAATCTGGAAGATGTAAAGAATTTGGTCGATACATTTTATGGAAGAGTTCGTCAGGATGAACTCATTGGTTATATTTTTGACGATGTGATTCAGGATCGCTGGCCGGAGCATTTGGAAAAGATGTACAGCTTTTGGCAAACGATTTTGTTGGGTGAGCACACTTATTCCGGGCGACCCTTTGTACCGCATATGAAATTGCCGGTGGAAAAAGAACACTTTGACCGCTGGCTCAAATTATTTTTTGGCACAGTAGATGAACTTTTTAAAGGTAAAAATGCAGAACTCGCCAAATGGCAAGGCAATCGTATGGCTGAAATGTTTCAAGTCAAAATCAATTATTTTCGAGCCAATCAACAAGAAAAACCTATTCTTTAATTTAGGATAACTTTAAAAATTGTAACCACTATTCCTGAAAAAATCGAAACAGCTAAATAAATAATGATGGCGTAAATAGCCATTAAAGTTGTTTTTCCTAAAAGTTGACCTATACTTAATTGTGGATAAAGTCCTTTATAAAACCAAATAATCAAAGGATATCCTAAGATTGTAGCTCCGAAACTAATCAAAAGATAAGTTTGAGGATCTTTGATGAAGTAAAGAATGGGAGAAATAATAAAAATTATCGCAATTGTATAAAGAACATAGAAAAACGAATTGATAATGACATGTTCAAAATAATTATGCCCTTGTTTTTTAAAGGCCAAATAGGAGCTGAGCGCAAAAAAAGGTAAAAATGACATGATGATCAATGTAGTGTAATTGTATAAAAACGCCGTGTAATTCTGCGAAAAAGTCTGATTGCCAGCTTCTTTGTAAGCTTCTTCGAAAAATGAAGTCATTACATCGCCCATATTCAATACCTTATAGGAGATGAAGGTAGAAATACCTGTTAAAACGAAAACCAGCAACAAAGGTTTGTAGTGATTGACACGATTTCCATCTAAATATTCTTTCGTAGTTTGTCCAGGCTTCGAAATGATTTTCTTTAAGGTATAGAAAAATCCTTTATTGGTATGGAGTAAGGTATATTGAATCTCATCTTTCAAGTAAGTAGCGTCAATTCGTTTGTATTTCTTCTGGCCACAATTCGGACAATAATTCAAATTGATTTCGTGCTGGCAATTTTGACAGATTTCCATATTTTCCCTAAACTTTGAACAAATATAAATCGAATATTTTCTTTAAAAAAAAGAGCCGAATGCTTTTCTTCGACTCTTGTTGTATTGAAAAAATAAATTTTAAGTTTGAATAACTCCCAAATTAAACGGTTTCTCAATAGGAGCGTGGTTGGCAGCTTCAATTCCCATTGAAATCCATTTACGCGTATCCAATGGATCAATTACTGCATCGGTCCAGATTCTTGCCGCAGCATAATAAGGACTTGTTTGAGCATTGTATTTCGCAGTGATTTCTTCCAATAATTCTGCCTTTTTCTTTTCGTCAATGACTTCCCCTTTGGCTTTTAATGAAGCTTCCTGAATTTGCAACAATACTTTTGCCGCTTGCTCACCACCCATTACCGCCAATTGAGCCGAAGGCCAAGCAAAAATCAATCTCGGATCGTAGGCTTTTCCGCACATAGCATAATTTCCAGCTCCATATGAATTTCCAATGATAACCGTAAATTTCGGAACCACTGAATTGGAAACCGCATTTACCATTTTTGCGCCATCTTTGATGATTCCTCCGTGTTCCGATTTCGAGCCCACCATAAAGCCCGTTACATCTTGCAAAAAGACCAATGGAATTTTCTTTTGGTTACAATTCGCGATAAATCTTGTGGCTTTATCCGCTGAATCCGAATAAATCACACCACCGAACTGCATTCCATCTTTTTTGGATTTTACGATTTTACGCTGATTGGCAACAATTCCAACGGCCCATCCATCAATTCGCGCATAACAACAAATCAAAGATTTCCCATAATCTCCTTTGTATTCATCAAATTCTGAATTGTCCACCAAACGTTTGATGATATCGTACATATCGTATTGCTCTGTACGACTTACGGGTAAAATTCCATAAATTTCTTTTTCATCTTCCGCTGGTTTTGCCGCTTCAATTCGATTAAAGCCTGCTTTATCGTAATCGCCAATTTTGCCCATAATGGATTTGATTCGATCCAAAGCATCTTGGTCATTTTTCGCTTTATAATCGGTTACGCCCGAAACTTCACAATGCGTAGTGGCACCTCCAAGGGTTTCGTTGTCGATGTCTTCTCCGATCGCGGCTTTCACCAAATAACTTCCAGCAAGGAAAATAGACCCGGTTTTATCCACAATCATCGCTTCATCGCTCATAATGGGTAAGTATGCACCTCCAGCAACACAACTTCCCATCACAGCTGCAATTTGTGTGATTCCCATTGAACTCATTATGGCATTGTTGCGGAAAATTCGTCCGAAATGTTCTTTGTCGGGGAAAATTTCGGCCTGCATTGGTAAATAAACACCTGCGCTATCTACTAAATAAATAATCGGCAATCGGTTTTCCATTGCGATTTCTTGCGCACGTAAATTCTTCTTTCCCGAAATAGGAAACCAAGCTCCAGCTTTAACGGTTGCATCATTTGCAACAACTATACATTGTTTTCCAGATACATATCCAATTACTACTACGACTCCCGCGCTAGGACATCCTCCTTCTTCTTCATACATTTCGTATCCGGCAAAAGCACCAATTTCAACAGAAGGTTTCCCTTTATCCAATAGATATTCCACACGCTCTCTTGCGGTTAGCTTTCCTTTCTCCTTGTATTTCTCAATTCGTTTAGCTCCACCACCTAAATGTATTTCTGCTAATCGTCTCTTCAAATCGGAAATTTGAAGTTTATTTTTATCTTCTCTTTGATTGAAAAGTAAATCCATCGTTTTTCATATTTGATGGCTAAAAATACGATATTAAGAGGAATTCCAAAATTTGTGACTACCTATTTTCTAGAATTTATTGGATGGTATTTTTAGAAATTCTAAAAAATTAAGAATTCGAAATAAAATTTTGACAATGTTGAATTAATTCAGGGAAAAAAGCCTGAAATTCCTGATCGAGTTCTTCGTAATTCTCTTCAATTTCCTTGACCGATGAACCAATGTTATTTTGAAACTTACTTCTTTGGCTGATTCCATTTAAGGTTTTGCCGATTCCTTCCAGACTTTGATAATTATGAAACCAATCATAATCCAAAAGGTGTTTCATGATGTATTGTAATTTGGGCGGGAATTCATCAAAATGCATTCGGAAGAGCTGATAGGCATTTTCTGTAAATTCCTCAAAGTCTAAATCTGTAAAGCGATGCCAATTTTTGATTAAATAATAATCATAGACCACATCGACAATGATGGGCGCGTATTTCCCGTATTTATCGTGAAATTTTTTGGAACTTTTTTTAACAATCTCGTGCGCATCTGTAAAAGTGTCGATGGAACGATGAAGTAGAATTCCTTTTCGTAGATCTCCCGTAAAATTTTCGAAATCTTTTCCTCGAACGATTTCTCCATATAAATTTCCAAGCTGTAAGTCAGCATTTTGAAAAGACAAAAATTGATGCGCTAAATAATTCATTTATCCCTCTAATATACGGGATTTTTTGAATTTTTAATCGATCGGATTGAATTCTTCAAAACTTCCATCGCTATAAAATAATAGGGTTTTGATCAACTTTCTTTCGGTAGAAATTTCTGAATCTAGTTTTTGAGATTCATTAAGACTTTCATTGGAGTTGTTTTCTGATGAAATTTCCAATTTTGAGCCTTCTTCAATAGAATCAAATAGAGTAGGAAAGGAGCTAGTTGAAGTTTCCTGAATTTCTTTTTCGGGCAAAATTTCCTCTGAAATTTCTTCTTTTTCGATTCCAAAAACCAACCAATCGGTATCAATTTCAGGAAATGCTTGTTTGATTTTAATCAAAAATTCCAAACTCGGTTTATTTCGTCCCGATGTGATATGAGAAATTGCTGATCGTTGCACGTCAATTTTGTCGGCAAATTCAGAGGGTGTGAGTCCCGATTTTTCGAGAATTTCTATGATGCGATTTTTTACGTCCATTTTACAAAGGTAAACAGAAAATTTACATTTCAAAATCGACTGAAATTCCCTAAAACTGCCAAATCTACTTAAACTAGAATTGAATTAATAGTTTAGTTTAAGAAATATAAATAACTGAAAAATAATATTATAAGTTATAATTTTATATTTATAATAAAAAACATCCTCATATGGGTCAATATGTCAGTCTTTATTATTTACAATTGTAAATTACAAATGTAAATTGCGTTTCAATGCTTCATTTCAGGGCTTTTTAGAAATTTTTCAAGGGAAGTTTCATTGAAAAAAAATAAATCGCTTAAATCGCTTTAAAATGAATTTTTAAAATGATGTATCTTCGTTCAATGGAATTATTGCGCATTTTCGAGGAGAATTATGAAAAATTTCGAGTTTTAGGATTCGATTCCAAATATTTACCTTATTTGAAGCTTCGATCTTATTTGGATCAAAAAAACTATCCGAAAAATTTAATTGGAAAATCATTCTTAGGAAATGAAATTTATTCACTTTCCATTGGGAAAGGTCCAATCAAAGTTTTGGCTTGGTCACAAATGCACGGCAACGAAGCGACAGGTACACGTGCGATGTTAGACGTTTGGGAATTTTTACTTTCCGATTTGGAATGGAGTAAAAAGATTTTGGACAAAATAAGCTTTCATTTTGTGCCGATGCTCAATCCGGACGGTTCTACTCAATATACGCGCAGAAATGTATGTGGGATTGATTTGAACAGAGATTTTCTGCAAGAAGCCTCACCAGAAATTCGGGTTTTAAAGAATGTGGTAACAGAAGTTAATCCGCAGTTTTTGTTCAATTTACATGATCAACGTTCCATTTTCAATGTAGGAACTACAAAAGAACCTGCAACTTTGGCTTTTTTAGCGCCTTCCTTTGAAGAAAGTAGAGCACTAAATGATCAACGAATTGCTTCAATGGCTGTGATTGATCATATGGCAAATGGATTGAATCAAGTCATTCCGAATAAAATCGCGCGCTTTTCTGATGAATTTTATCCGACTTCTACGGGAGACAACTTTATGAAAATGGGGTATTCGACCATTTTATTTGAAGCGGGTCATTTTCCGATGGATTACAACCGAGATCAAGTTCGCAAGTTCAATGCTTTGGCTATTTTATTGGCTTTGGATCGTATTTCAGAGTCAAGTCCATATGAAATCGGGGAATATTTGAGCATTCCAGAGAATAATAAAAAGTATTTGGACGTGATTTTGCGCAATGTGAAAGTTCAATCCAATGAATTTGAATCGGTTTTGGATATAGGAATTTATTTCGAAGAGAAATTGAATACGAAAACTCAAGAAATTGAATTTTTGGGACGAATTGAAGAAATAGGCGATTTATCGGCTTATTTTGGACATATTGACATCGATAAAAAAGGCAAAAATTACATTGGGAAAAGCTCCATTTTCCCTATTATAGGTGAGTTTGCTGACTTTTCGGTGGGTGCTTATCATTTCGAAAAAGGGAAATTATTGAACTGATGTTTTATTTTTATCTTTGCTGCTTCAAAACCATAAAATGAAGAAATACCTAATCCTTTTGTTAATTTCCTTTGCATTTCTAAGTTGTGAAGGACCTTATATTTTTAATCGCGTGGTAAAAAAGGCAGATGGCGATAAAATGCTTCTTGGTGGTGTAGACCGTGAAGTCTTTGCCAAAGAACCTTTCTCTACTTGGTTTTTTACGGAGTACGATTCCTATCAACCCAATGAAGCGATGGTAAAAGATTTCAAATCGAAAATAAAAAAGTACAGAATTGAGGTGTTTTTGGGCTCATGGGATGATGCTTCCAAAAAAGAATATCCGAGATTGTTAAAAATTTTAGATGCAGCAAAATTTCCGACCAAACGGATAACTACTTATGCTGTAAATGAAAACTTAAAGAGTTTTTATGGGGAAGAAGGCGGAAAGGACATTCAGCACTTGCCGACAATAATTTTTTATAGAGGTGGAGATGAGATTGGTAGGATTGTTGAATCACCAGTTTCAGGATCCTTGGAAGAAGATATTCTAATGATTGTCAATGGGGTTCCTCTAACACCTAATTATTTTGAAGATTAAAAAATACCTTTATTTAGCTGCAGGACTTCTTGCTGGAATTTTAATTACGTACTTTTTGATGAAGCAATTTCAAATGGATTCTTCATCCAATGAATCCCATGTAATTGCCTACGAAATCCAGAAAATGAATAAAATGATTGTGGCTGAACAAACATTTTCAGATGTTTATTCGCATAAAAACAGTCGGTATATTCCTGGATTGAAAGATTATTTTAGTTTCGACAAAAAAGTTTTGTTATTGGTCAATGCCAAGGTTCAAGCTACGTATGATCTAAGTAAATTGTCAGTGGAAATTGATTCAACCAACCAGAAAATCATTATTCAAAAAGTTCCCGATTTAGAAATTCAAACCTTTCCAGATGTGAAATTTTATGATTTGGAACAAAGTAGTTTAAATTCGTTTTCAAAAGATGAATTAAACCAAATTCAATCCAACGCAATCCAACACATAGAAAAATCCATAGATCAAGAAAAGTTGAAAAAACAAGCTCATGCCCAATTGATTGATAATTTGGGGAATTTGTACTTATTAGGAAAAGCTTATGGATGGGAAATTGTCGATCAAACGCCTTATGCAAAAGAGTTGGAATTAAAATTCAAATAATTAAGAAGGTAATTTCCTTGAAACCATATAGGAAACACCAGCTCCAATGATCAATACAGTTGCAGTAACGGTTATATAATTCAATAGAGTGAATTCAAATGGGAATGCAACGAAAGAATTGGCCATAACCAATTGAAATTTATTTTGCAAAAGTCCGATAATTGATCCCAGAGTTAATCCAAACAGAATAGAAGAAAACGTAATCAGCAAGCCAGTTTGAAAGAAGATTTGTTTGATATGTGAACGTTGCATACCAAAACTCCACATGGTTTTAATTTGTACTTTTTTATCAATGATGATAATGATGATGGCTCCAGCCAGATTAAAACACGCAATGATGATGACCAAAGTGAAAATTAAATAGATAATTAAATTTTCTACATTCATTACTTTTATAAAGGTTGCATCTAAATCTTGTCGCGTTTGTACGACGACTTTATCGCCCAATTCTTTTTGTAAAGCAGCTTTGGCTGAATTCTGGGAAATGCCAGGTTTTAATTTTAGTTCCAAACTATAAGCGGAATTTGGAGGTAATTCCAATAATATTTGAGTTAATTCGATCGGCGATAAAATATATTTATCATAGGAATCATTGATATACGTAACCCCAATTGGATTTGCTACAGCGCTATTAAATGCCTCCGTTTCCGAAGTAATCATTCCAGTACCAGGTTTCGGCATGCGAAGTCTTGCCGAATTATAGCGGTCAATATACATTTGCAAGCGTCTTGCAACCCCTTCAGACGCAATGATTTCATAAGGTGATTGGAAATTAAAATAGCTGCCATGCTGAATGAGTGTATCCAAACGAACAACCTTGTTATAATGTTCATCGATTCCTTTGATGTAGGCGATATCTTCTTTGTCACCAAACTCAATCGAAACCTTTTCCTCAATTACTTTTGAAAAGGATTCTATCGATGGATTTTGCGTTAATTTTTGGGTTAAATTGTCAATATCGGACAATGTTTTACCTTTTGCCGACGAAATTTTCAAATCGGGATTAACATTGCTGAAAAACTGCAAATTCATTTTTTCTAATCCCGAAAAGACCGAAAGAATAATGAATAGGGACGTCGTAGCAATCGTAATGGCGAAAACGGCAATCGATGTGATGATGTTGACTCCTGTGATTCTTCTTTTGGAAAGAAGAAAGGATAAAAAGCCAAAGATCAATGACAGAAGCGCAGATGAAATTAAAATTAAAATCACGCAATTCCCAATAAGCGAATTGTTCAAATCAAAAAAGATCAAAGCACCTGCTAAAGCTACTGATAAGACAGCTACCACAAATGCTACAAGCAATTTCGATTTTTGCTCAAGTCGAACCAAGGTTTTGTTGAAAATATAATAAATGGAAAAGGATTGCAGGAATAAATAAAGAAACATAATTCCATATACAATCAAATTTTCCTTCAATCCCATCATTTGGCGAGGAAATAACAATTGCTGAATCAACTTAAAAGAAGAATCACCAATGTAGATAAGCGTTCCCACTAGAAAAGACGTGATCGCAATAAGAAGCATACTTATCAAAAGCGTGTTCGTATTGTATCGTTTTGCTATGTAGAGGGAAACATTTTTCATTTACAGAATAGGATTATTTCCTTCTCCTTTCAATGCTTTATCAATTTTCTCAATTTCATCCAGCGTCGTATCCAAATAGAACAACAATTCTGGTGTGATACGCATGGTTTTGGCTGCCGTTTTGGCAATCATTGAACGGTATTGAGGTGCTTTTTCCTTGATTTGTTTGATGATTGTTTCTTTGTCAGTATTTGGGAAAATACTGATGTAAATTTTGGCAATCGACAAATCTGGAGAAACATTGACATCGGTTACGGTTAATAATTTACCCGGATATAATTCTAATGCTTCCTTTCTAAAAATTTCTGATAATTCTTCTTGAAAGATGTTTGATACTTTTTTCTGACGATTTGTTTCCAAAATGTTACTGAATTTACTTTTAGCAAAATTAAGGATTTTTTTTGAGGTCGAAATTTTAATGTTTGATCAGTTTCTTTTGAAATACTTGGCCATTGGCTAATTCTACCATTGCGATGTAAGTTCCCATAGAGAAATTTTTGATCGAAACTTTTGATTCATTAGATGTTTCCAAAAATTTCTTTCCTTGTAGATTGTAAATCTGAATCTTTGCCACTTCTGATTTTGAATCAATATGTTGAATATCTTTTGTTGGATTCGGATAAATTCGAATTTCCTGAGTCAAACTTGCATCATAGGTTTTTAAAATATTGTTGTTTTCATCATAAAATGTTAGCCAATTGTCTGTTGAAAATCCCAATAATTTATATCCGCCAAATTCTAAATCGTAGGTAGCAGGATGTATTTTGATTAAATCTCCAATTGAGCCATCAAAAAAGAAAATCCCATGAAAAGAACTGCAGAGTAAATGTTTTTCATATTTTTGATTTTTAAGTTTTTCAAGATAAAAATAATGATAAAAATTGAACATTTAGGCATCGCAGTGAAAGATCTTGGGGTTTCCAATGAATTGTTTTCTAAATTATTAGGAAAAAATCCATACAAAGAAGAGACTGTAGAAGGTGAAGCGGTAAAAACTTCTTTTTTTGAAATTGGAGAATCCAAAATTGAATTATTGGAAGCGATGAATGAAAACTCAGCAATAGCCAAATATTTAGACAAAAATAGAGAAGGAATTCATCATATAGCGTTTGGTGTTGATAATTTGGAAGCTGAAATTCAGCGCTTAAAGGCTGAAGGATTTGAATTTATCAATGAAACACCCAAAGAAGGAGCCGACAATAAATGGGTTGTGTTTCTTCATCCAAAAACTACCAATGGAGTTTTGGTGGAATTATGTATGGACAGAAAAATTTTGTAGAATTCAACAGATTGTTGTAAAATTGCACTCCCGAAAACGATTGAGCGTGATTCGATTCTCTAAATTCTCTTAACGGAATTAAGGAAGGGTCCTATAGCTCATCCCGACAAATTCGGGAGTTTAGAGCACCTGACTCTCCCGATAGCTATCGGGACAGGTGGATTAAAAAAAAAGAGAAGTTCAATTAATTAAAAATATTGGTCCTATAGCTCAGTTGGTTAGAGCACCTGACTCATAATCAGGTGGTCCTTGGTTCGAGCCCAAGTGGGACCACAATTAAATTAAAGCACTTACAGAAATGTAGGTGCTTTTTTTGTGCGATTTTGTAAGATTTTGCGAAAATGATGAAAAATGAATTGAAATTTTAAATGGGATTTTCACTATTCGTTTGAGCTTATTTAATCGATCTTTCTCAAATATATTTTAAATTCTTCTAAAACGCCACTAAATGACGTTATGCAATCTTAGTTTTGATTCAAATTAAAATTCATAGCCATGAAACAGTACACAAATCAAACCGCCACTAGCCAAGAAGGAGTTATGATGACCGCACAACTATCCTTTGACGAAATTCCTTGTATTTACCAAGTTTGGAAAAAAGATGAAATGCAATCAGACGTGCTCATCATCGATTCAGAAGAATTGGAATTGTTGCAAAAAGAGGAGATTGAAACTTGGTTTAGAACCTTGCATTTAATCTCGGATCCAATTAACAATCCAGAAGTAGTCATCAACCAAAATTCAAAAGATCAGAAAACCTATATCAATTTTAATTTTGAATTGGTTCGATAAATCAATAGATAAAAAAAACCGAAGCCAATGACTTCGGTTTTTTTATGTTATTTATCGGAATATTATTTTACCAATAATTTTGTTGTAGATAAACCTTCAGCGGTTTCAATGTTTACAACATAAGTTCCTGTAGGAAGTTTTACGTTGTACGCAATGTTCAAGTTTCCACCAGCATGGTTATCGTTTTGAACGTGAACCATCTTACCTGCTGTATCGAAAATTGTAGTTTTCACATTTCCTTTCGCAACATTGTTAGCAGCTACGTTGAATTGACCATTTGTTGGGTTTGGATAAATTCCAATTGCCAATTGATTCAAGTCAGAAACGCCCATTGTACCAGTTAAGTTGAATTTTCTTGAAACAGCATAGTAAATGTTGTCAATTGCTTCAATCATGATTCTACCATTAACACCCGCAACAGTTCCAGTTGGGATTGTAATCATTTCAGAACCATCATTTGGAGTACTTTCAGCAACAACAGTGAAAGTTGCTCCATTGTCAGATGAGAACAAAATTCTAACATTAGCAGTATTGATTGGAGCAGCATTTGTTCCAGCTACATCCCATTCTACTAACATAGTGTTGGCAGAAATGTCTACGTTTTGTCCAGAAGCAGGAGTGTTAACTTTGAATGGCCCAGCATCACGAACATAAACTCTCATTGCATCGGTTCCTGTTTGACCCGCTTCTGCATTGTTATCTCTCGCAGTTAATGTGAAGTTGAAAGTTCTTGGAACTGTTGTAACAGCTTCCCATCTACCTCTCCAGTAATTTTCGTTTGTGATAACATCTGTTAACAATACATAATCAAATCTTGGCATATATCGTACTGGCTCTGTAGAAGGTGCTACAGAACGGAAGTTAGGACCAGTTGTTTTCGTCCAAGAAACACGGCTATTAGCACCAGTATTGCTTCCTGTAGCATTATCGTTTTGTTCCCAAGTATAGATCAATGGATCTCCATTTCCATCTGTTGCAGAACCCGTTAATTTAAATGCAGTTCCTTTTGGAATTTCATAATCGCTACCTGCGTCTACTACTGGAGCAACGTTTGCGATGGTAGTATTGTTAGCACATGGCTTGTTTTGAAGATTGTTTTGAACTTGTTGAATGCTTCTATACGTGAAGTAGTCATCTGAATGTTGTTGTACGTTGTAACTAGTGATACCTGCATATCCCATAATTGTAGATCCACTACCTGGTTCAATGTTTACACCTGTACCTTCAATATTATGAGAGAACGTATGATTTGCTCCTAATTGATGCCCATACTCGTGTGCAACATAGTCGATATCAAAATAATCTCCTTCTGGTCCTCCAGATCCTGGAGAAGTATATCCGCGACCTTTGTTTGCATCAATACAGATACATCCAATACATCCAGCGCTTCCTCCACCACCAGATCTGTGGTAAATGTGTCCAATATCATAATTGGCAGCACCAATGTTAGCATTCAAATAAGATTGCAATTGACCTTGCGTTGTTCCAATATTTCCTGGTTGAGTGAATGGGTCAGTTGAAGGATTTAAGAATACGATTTCATCGTTGTTATCAATTAAGATCAAATTGATCGCGAAATCTTTTTCAAAAACACCATTTACACGTGTCAACGTAGCGTTGATTCCGCCCATAGCTCCTTCTAAAGTTCCACCAAAATAAGCAGAATATTCACCTGTAACAGCTTGTGCTAAACGGAATGTTTTGAAAACACCAGCGCTTGATTTGTCTGCAACGAAATTCTGAGAATCTTGAACCATGTTTTCGTCAAATTCCGTTTCACATTTAAATGGCATTTCTCCATCTTGTCTGTGCTTCTTAGAGTCAAAAACAATGTATTTTTGACCATCTGTTGTATACGGTTCAATGAATTCAGATTTCCCATTGCGAAGTACCATTGAAGAAACTCCTGCAGGAGAAACACTAATTCTTAGGTAAGCATGAGGATCTGAAAGACTTGTTCCCATGTAAGAACGTATCTCAGGGAATTTTGCCTGTAATACTGGACTAAAGTTAGAAGCTTCCCAAACTTCAAATTTTTCCATTTCACCTTTAGCATTTGGAATCGTAATGATATTTCCAGGTAAGTTGGAGAATCGTTCTGGTGTGTTCGCAAGACGTTGTTTCAGAACTTGCATATCTAGACTAAAAACCCCTGCGGCTTCAATCCTTTCTTTTCCTTCTTTAACAACTGACGAACCTTTTGTGGTTGATTTCCATTGAGAAAAACCAAAAATAGGAGAAGCAATTGCCAAAGCCAATAAAACTTTCTTCATGTGTTTCTTTATTATTTGTTTGATTGTTTAACTTTGCTAATATAAAAAAAAATATACGTATGAAAATCGATTCTATATACAATCTAGCGTTGGTACTTATTGTAACCATTTCTTTTTCATCTTGCAAGATGTCAAAAAATGTTGTTGAAAATCAAAAAAACTCAATAGAACTAATGGAAATATCATTGGAGAAAGTAGGAATGAGCGGAAGTGAAAATTTGGTCATTAATTCCAAAGAAAGAATGAAAACTCAGTCCAATAGATCTGGAGTGGGAGATTCAGTAAAGACCATTTTCGATTCAAAAGATTGGAATGAATTAGTTGCCATTGTTCAAAATTTGAATATAGAAGAATTTCAAAACATGGAAGCTCCTTCTCAAGAAAGGTTTCATGATGGAGCAAGAGCTACTACTATAATTATTAAAACTGCTGATAGCGAAATAAGCAGTCAAACCTATGATGAAGGAAAACCACCTGCATCGGTAAAAATCTTAAATGATTACCTAGAATCATTATAATACCAAAAATCTGAATTTGGGGTTGAATCTTGTTTGGGTTCTTCCCCATATTTTTTTTCTAGTAAAATTCGTTCTTCCTCAGGTAATGAAGCTTTGTATTGTTCCCATAATTCTTGTTCGCGTACATCAGGAGTATCTGTAAGTTCCCAAGAATATTTCTTTTGTTGTTCGCCATAGTTTCGAGTGATAAAAGCAAATAAAATTCCCATAATTGCTCCTGCCAAATGACTTTCCCAAGAAATGGGATTGGATTCTTCATTCATGAATTTTGGCAGAAATTCTTCTGGAACAACACCCCAAATCATACTCCCATACAGAAATACTACAATAAAAGAAATGGCCACCAAATTGCGAGACTTTCTCAAAATTCCACTAAAAAAAACATAAGCTGCCAAAACATAGACGACACCACTTGCTCCAATATGGCATCCAATCGAATCGCCAGGTAATAAATTACCAAAAAGCCAAACCAGTAGACCACTTCCAATCCATCCGAAAATAATGACATAATAGGCCATTTGTTTGTAAAACATCACGGCAAAAAAGCTTAAAACTGCCAATGGAACACTATTACTAAGAATATGTTTCCATCCTGAATGAAACAAAGGAGCAAATAAAATTCCTCTTAATCCTAAAGGTTCGCGCGGAACAATTCCATAACAATTGAATCTTCCCAAGCCAAAATGTTGCAATAAGAATGTCCCCCAAATGGCTGCTAACAAAAAGAGGGGAACGTATAATGTATTTTTAGGAAAAGGATATTTCATGCCAATTGTTTGAGTTAATCTTGTCACAAATTATTCCACGAAAATTTCCCTGACAAAATTTCTTACAAACTCCAATTTAAGGAAAAATTCGTTTCCAAACGGCTCTAAAATATTCTTTGGAATTTTGATTCTTTGGTTGTGTTAGCGCAATTTTATATTGCCAGCCAAAATGTCGGGCAGCTTCTTTGTATGCTTGCCATAACGTGTATTTCGGATCGTAAATATGCGTAGGTTCAGAATTTGCACCATTGATTTCGATAATTCTGAATTTTCCTTCTTGCAATTCTTGAATGGAATTTGCTTTGATGTCAAATCGACCATAATAGAAACCTTTAATTTGTTGAGAGATTTCGTGAATTTTATTTACTAATTGGGTTGTTTTTAAATGAGTCGCATCCAAGAATTTCGTTCCTCTATTATGATTTCCAATGGGTTCCAAAAGAATTTTTGTTCCTTTGGGAAGGATAATTTCCCATTCTTGTTGAAATTTCGATTCGAAATAATCCAAACGCGAAATCGCTCGTGGGTGATTCGATAAGAAATCTTTTAAAGTTTGTTGACCATCTGCTTCAAAAATCAAAAATTCTTTTCCCGTAATCGATAAAATATCAAATTCTTGAGTAGCAGGATTGTGAACATAGAATACACCAAATTCGTAGGGTTCCTCCATGAATTCTTGGATGATGATGTTTTCTTTGACCGGATAATTTTTCCAATCTGTTTCATTTCGGATGATTTCTACATGGATTCCTCTTTCTCCTATATCGGGTTTTGCCACAAATGGAAAGGGAAAGAGTTTTGAATTTTCGGATTTGTTGAATAAAAACTCTGTTTTGGGTTTAAATGCATCTGGAATTTGTTGGATGATTTGAAATTTCGAATAATCCAAAACACCTCCAAAATGAATTCCCGGATTTGCCCGACAGAAATAGGTGATGTCGCCACATTGGAAATATCTCCAAACCCAATAAAGAATAAATGGACCATAGAATACCCAAGATGGCCAATATTCATATTCCCAAAAATTACGCTTGTTTTTCACGGTATCTCAAAGTTGAAAATGCAAATCCGAAATTTTCTGGAATGGAAATCTCCGGGAAATGATGTTGTATAGCGATTCTGATGATGGCCAAATGATGTACCGTATGGTCAATTGTATAAAGCAATTCACGTTGAGTTTGCGTTTTCATTTGAACATTTGAAGAACCTATTGATTGATGTAAAATAAGTTCTTTATCCAATTTTAAACAATCTATTCCTGCTTGTATTTCCTTGATTTTGATTAAAGCTATCTGAGAGGAAGTTTCCAAAAGAGGATTTCGCTTACGCTGATCGTAATTCAAAACACTAGATGCAACTGCTTCTAAAAGGCAATCATACAAATCCAAAATATGTCGTACATGTTTTCCAATGGAATTGTCCATTAAGAGAGGTAATTCTTTTGAATACGAATGATCATTCAATTGCATGACAAGCATTGAAAGCTGTTTTAGTAAAAGATTGGAAGATTCTTTCATAATTTTCACCGACAGTAGCAAATGTATTAATTAATACCTTTGCAATAAATAGAATATTTTGTGTATCCTAAGTATTTTTTCGAAACAAAACGGTGATTTCATCCTAACTCAAAATCGAGATGAATCCCATTTACGACCCACATCAGACAAAATTGAAAACCGAAAATTTGGAACAAAAGAGTTTACAGGTCCAATAGATTTGGTCTCCAACGGAACTTGGATGTATTATGCTAAAGATTATGTAGTATGCATTCTCAATGGCGAATACGAAAAACACCAACATCGGCCTCCGTATGCAAGAAGTCGTGGATTGATTGCTTTGGATTTTTTAAATTATAGTACGGATAACGAATTTGTCGAGCAAATCAATTTAGAAAATGTAGAACCATTTACGATGGTAATGCTCGATCGACATTCGTCTTCCAAAAACATATTGGTATGGGATGGTCAAAACAAATATCTAGAAGATCATTCTGATGAACAATTGATTGTACGATCTTCTTCAACCTTGTACGATGCCGAAGAGAAATTAATACATCTAACGGAGTTTCAGAATATGACCAATCCAACTAAAGAAATAATTTTGGAAAAACATGACGATTTGAAAATGCATCCCAATGATCGTTTTCCAACGGTTCAAACTACCTCAATTACCCAAATCATTCAAATGGATAATCAAATTGAACTGAAATTTTGTCCGATTTCATTTTGATTTTAACCTAATTTGGCAGAATATAATTAACAATTTAAGGTTAATAACTATGGCATTATTTATGTGATTTAGAAAAAGAAGTAACTATATTTGTTTACAAGAGATAAAAAATGAACGATAATTTTTCACAAAAAGTAAAAGATGTAATCGCCTACAGTAAGGAGGAAGCATTGCGTCTTGGACATGATCAAATAGGAACGGAGCACTTGTTGTTGGGCATCTTGAGAGATGGTGATAGCAAAGCAGTTTCTATTTTAGAAGGTTTGAGTGTGAATTTGAAAGAAATACGAGATAAAATCGAACTTTTGGCTCCGCCGAAGGAAAGTTTTTCGAACAACAAACAAAACCTACAACTTACCAAACAAGCTGAACGCGCACTAAAAACAACTTTTTTAGAAGCGAAATTGTTTAAAAACACTACTGTCAATACGGTCCATTTATTATTATGCATATTACGCAACGAGAATGATCCTGTAACCAAACTTTTGAAAAAAATGGAGGTGGATTATGCGATTGTAAAAGGTGAATTCAATTTCCAATTCATGGATGAAGAAATTGACGAAACACCAAAAGCCGATGCGAATTATGATGATGAAGATGATCGTGGACAAAGTGGTGAATTTGAACGTTCCACGCCAAGAGCTTCCAATTCCAAAACCAAAACACCTGTTTTGGATAACTTCGGGCGCGATTTAACTCAAATTGCAATTGAAGGGAAATTGGATCCAGTTGTTGGACGCGAAAAGGAAATCGAACGCGTATCGCAAATTCTAAGTCGTCGTAAGAAAAACAATCCTTTGTTAATTGGTGAACCAGGAGTTGGAAAATCAGCGATTGCGGAAGGTTTAGCACTTCGAATTATTCAACGCAAAGTTTCACGTGTTCTATACAACAAACGTGTCGTAACCTTGGATTTGGCCAGTTTAGTTGCTGGAACCAAATACCGTGGACAGTTTGAAGAGCGTATGAAAGCCATCATGAACGAATTGGAGAAAAACGATGACATCATCCTTTTTATCGATGAGTTGCATACCATCGTTGGAGCAGGAGGAGCGACAGGTTCTTTGGATGCTTCCAATATGTTCAAACCGGCTTTGGCAAGGGGTGAACTGCAATGTATAGGTGCAACAACTTTGGACGAATACCGTCAGTACATTGAAAAAGATGGCGCTTTGGTGCGTCGTTTCCAAACTGTAATGGTCGATCCGACTTCGCCTGAAGAAACAGTTCAGATTTTACATCAAATCAAAGACAAATACGAAGCGCATCACAACGTTAATTATACAGAAGAAGCGATTCAAGCTTGTGTGAATTTAACAACAAGATATATTACCGATCGATTCTTACCAGACAAAGCGATTGACGCTTTGGACGAAGCAGGTTCTCGAGTACATATCAAGAACATCAAAGTTCCTCAAGAAATTTTAGACTTAGAAAAGAAATTGGAAGAAGTACGTGAGGAAAAATCCAAAGTTGTTAAAAGTCAGAAATACGAAGAAGCAGCTCGTTTGCGTGACAATGAAAAGCAAATCGAAGCGCAATTGAAAAAAGCGCAAGCTGACTGGATGCAAGAATCCAAAGAGAATCGTGAAACCGTTTCAGAGGAAAATGTTGCAGAAGTAGTTTCCATGATGAGTGGTGTTCCTGTTCATAGAGTTGCCGAAAAAGAGTTGAAGAAATTAGCTCAAATGGGTGATTTGATGAAAGGAAAAGTAATTGGTCAGGACGAAGCCGTTTCCAAAGTGGTAAAAGCCATCCAAAGAAATCGCGCAGGATTGAAAGATCCAGGAAGACCGATTGGTTCCTTCATTTTCTTAGGAACAACCGGTGTCGGAAAAACTCAATTGGCAAAGGTTTTAGCAACCGAATTATTTGACTCACCAGATGCTTTGATTCGCATCGATATGAGCGAATACATGGAGAAATTTGCCATCTCAAGATTGATTGGTGCGCCTCCGGGTTACGTCGGATACGAAGAAGGTGGGCAATTGACAGAAGCTGTTCGTCGTAAGCCATATTCGGTTATTTTATTAGACGAAATCGAAAAAGCGCATCCAGATGTGTACAACATTCTATTGCAAATTTTAGATGATGGACATATCACCGATAGTTTAGGACGAAAAGTTGATTTCCGAAACACCATTATCATTTTGACTTCCAATATCGGAACACGACAATTGAAAGATTTTGGTGATGGAGTAGGATTCGGTACAACAGCGAAGAAAGATACGGCTGACGAACGTGCAAAATCAACGATTGAGAATGCTTTGAAGAAAACATTCGCGCCAGAATTCTTGAACCGTATCGATGATGTAATTATTTTCAATGCCTTGTCAAAAGAAGATATCTACAACATCATTGATATCGAATTGGAGAAATTGTACAAGCGTTTATCAGATCTTGGTTACCATTTAGAATTGACCGAAGAAGCCAAAAACTTCATCTCCGAGAAAGGATTCGACAAAGATTATGGGGCGCGTCCATTGAAACGTGCGATCCAAAAATACATTGAAGATCCGATGGCAGAGGAAATCATCAATTCAGAAATTCAAGAAGGTGATAAATTATTGCTAGAATTGAATGATGCCAAAGATGGAGTGAAAATTTCCGTAGTTGGAAAATCAGCCGAACAAGAATCTTAAAAAGATTAAAATAGTATAGCTAACCGCTTTTCGAAAGAGAAGCGGTTTTTTTTTATGTGAAGAAGTTTTATTGGGGCGTGTCCGCCGCAGCGGACCGGGCTTTCCGCGACAATCTTTTTCCCTTTTGACTTCGAGAACCTCAGTCAACGTGAAAAAGGATTTCTGCTACAATCCCTCACGCGAGATTAGAAATCAAAAGAAAACCTTGTCAAGGTTTCAAATCCTTGAAAAGGTTGTTAACTTGTTTTTTGTTTTTAATAGAGCAATCGTTCCATAGAAACGTTTCGTATTTTGTTTATCACTCTAAACCTTTTGAAAACTTCCCAATAAAGTCCAAAATTTTTCCGGTGATTTTAAACTGAGCGAAACCGATTTCCATTCATTCAGTTGCAAAGTAATTTCCGTTCCTTCTACTTTGAATTGTCCAATGAAAAAATCATCTTTTCCCCAAAACAATCCAAACAGACCATTGATAAGGTGTAAATTATTTCGGTCAATGTCCTCAAAAAATAAAATGGAACCATCTGAATAGGCGAAATCAGAAGGATGTGGAATAGTCGAATTCATTTCAACCGCCAACAATCTGTTTTTGCTATACAAAGGAAATTGTAGTTGTGGCAATAATCTATGGTCTTGAAAATATTCGTCATTTCGTGCAAAACCCTCTCGATTTAAAAAAGGAATATTTGTTAGTCCTTTCGATGCGGAAAGAGAATCCTCGTCAAAATAATCTCCGAAATTTAAAATTTCATTGACCGATAAAGGTCGTTCGATAAAATCGTTCAATGGAATGCTAAAATAATTAGCAATTCGTATCACAAATTCCAACTTCGGTTCGGCACGTTTTTCCTCATATGAAGAGATATTTGCTCTTTTTAAGTCAAAAAGTTCAGCAAAAGCTTGTTGGCTCAATCCCTTTACCTGCCTTAATTTCTTGATATTTTGTCCTAAAAAACTCACGTTGTTGAAAATTTTAACATTTTAAATGCTAAAAATATTAGCATTTTTTATAATTTTACTACACAAATTAACAACCTTTAGTGGAGAAATCAAAATTATGGACTACAAAACTGTGAAAACCTACATTGAAAAAATGAATTATACCATTGTCGATGCAAACGAAAAAGAAGGTGTTTTGGTAATTGAAAACCTGATGGACGGCGTTCGAAATCTTATTGTGGGAGTGGTGTCACCCGTGTTGATTTTAGAACAATATCTCTTCACGCTAAAAGAAGATAATCTTGATACATTCAAATCGCTTCTTATAAAGAATAGAGATATCATACACGGTGCATTTGCGCTAACCGAAGATGGAAAGAAAGTGATTTTTCGTTACAGTTTGCAGTTGCATAATTTGGACTTCAACGAATTCGAAGCAGCCATCAATTCCCTGAGTTTGTTGATGAGTGAATATTATGAACAATTAATTAAATTTTCAAAATAAGTTTTTGAAGATAGAAAATAGAGAATAGAAATAAGAAAAAAGAAAAAAGAGTAAAGATAATAGAGTATAGATAGTTTAGATCTGTAAATCAAATATCATAAATTGAAAATCGTATATCGTAAATAAAATTAATAACTATAAAAACCAAGATGATGAATATTTTCAAAAGAATTTTTAGAATAGGACAAGCCGAAATTCATTCGGTTGTTGAAAAAATGGAAGATCCAATCAAGATGACCGAACAAGGAATTCGTGAGATGAAAACCGATTTGGACGAGTCTTTGGAGGCGTATGCAAAAGTAAAAGCTTTAGCAATTCGTACCCAAAACAATGTTGAAAACAAACAGAAAGAATCAGAAGAATTTGAAAGAAAAGCCATTATATTGCTACAAAAATCGGAAGCCAACGAATTAGAAACCGAAAAAGCGGAAAATCTAGCCAAAGAAGCTTTGTTATTAAAGAAACAATTACTTCTGGAAGTGGAAGAATTGAAAAAACAAGCCGCTGCACATCAAAATTCTGCCGATGAATTATTTAAGAACGTTGAAGTTTTGAAATTCAACATTTCAAAATGGGAAGCCGAATTAAATA
The DNA here is from genome assembly GCF_040545805.1 of Moheibacter stercoris. Classification (NCBI taxonomy): domain Bacteria; kingdom Pseudomonadati; phylum Bacteroidota; class Flavobacteriia; order Flavobacteriales; family Weeksellaceae; genus Moheibacter; species Moheibacter stercoris. The sequence goes on along the minus strand of NZ_JBEPMO010000006.1, from coordinate 85,009 downwards.
CGTTGAAAGCACGTGTGAAAGTTTCCGATGCAACCAAATTGGTCAACAAGCAATTGGCGAAAATTGATTCCAATAGTACGATTTCAATGTTGGAAAGAATGAAAGAAAAAGTAGAAGAAGATGAAGCGCTTTCAAAAGCTTATGGCGATATCGCTTTGACCAACAAAAATGTGAGAGATAAAATTGACGAAGCGATAGGTTCAGATGACGTGTCAAAAGAATTGGAAGAATTAAAAAACAAATTGAAAAATGGCTAAGAAATTCGAATATCAAACGGTAACCATTCGCCCAACGGGAACTTGGTCTTCCAAATTTGATACTGTTGAAATAGATCGGATTCTAAATGAAATGGGTCAAGATGGCTGGGAATTGGTTTCAATGGAAGACAAAAATTTTGGCTATGGTTCAACAGAATGTTTCTATTACACCTTTAAACGCGAAATCTAATAATTAAAGCTGAAATCCTCAATCTAAAATCTTAAATTATGTAATATGGCAGATCTACTAAACCTACTATTTCATCCGTTGCCCAACGGAATAATGACGGTTTTAACCGGATGTTCCTTGCTCTATTGGCTTTTTGTTATGATTTCTGGAAGCGGATTGGATTTTGGAGTCGACGCAGATGCAGCCTTGGAAGTTGGAGATGTCTCAGAATTAGATTCTCCTGATGATGTTTCGGAGCCAGGAATTATGGCAAAAATTTGGGATTTTATCAATGTCGGAAAAGTTCCTGTAATGGTCATCGTAACCTTATTCAAATTTGTCAGTTGGATTATGACCATCGTTTCATCGGTCGTTTTCGGCTTAGGGAAATTAGGAATTTGGTCCGTTCTGATTTTAATTCCAATTTTCATTATCGCTTATTTTTTAATGCATTATTTAACCAAACCATTCGTGAAACTCTACAATAATTTAGGATACAAAGGAGATGATCCTATTGATTTTCTCGGAAGATCTGGGAAAATGAAATCCACCATCGAAGACCAAAAAATTGGTTCAGCAGAATTTTTCATCAACGGAGATGTAATTCGACTAAATGTATTGAGTCAAGACGGATCTAAAATAGACTACAATGATTCCGTGATGATTGTCAATGAATCGGTCGATCGCAAACTATTTTACGTGAAAAAAGAAATTAATTTATCAAATATCTAAAACTATAAAAATCAATTTACTAATGAGTATGCCTAATTTTTTATTCATTGAAGGAACAACAGGAGTCATCTTAATTGCCGTTGGTGCTGTTGTCTTTCTATTTTTTGCTTTCTTAATTGTATTAAGTTCATTTTACAAAAAAATCCCACAAGGAAAAGCCATTGTCCGTACAGGTTTTGGAGGAACAAAAGTAGCCTTCAATAAAGGGATGTACGTCGTTCCAATTTTCCATAAGATGGAAATTATGGACATTTCGGTGAAGAAAATTGACATTGCCCGTATGGAAAATGACGGTTTGATCTGTAAGGACAACATCCGTGCGGATATCAAAGTTGCGTTTTTCGTACGTGTTAACAAATCCATTGATGATGTAATCAATGTTGCGCAGAATTTAGGAACGGTACGTGCAAGTGAACCTGAAACTTTGAAAAATATATTTGAAGCCAAATTTTCCGAAGCCTTAAAAACGGTTGGAAAAAAGTTTGATTTCATTGAATTATACGAAGCTCGTCGTGAATTTCGTGACGAAATTTTAAATATCATCGGAACCGATTTGAACGGATATATTTTGGATGATTGTGCCATCGATTATTTGGAACAAACGGAATTGAAATTTTTAAGTCCTGACAATATTTTGGATTCGGAAGGGATTAAGAAAATTACCGATTTGACTGCGAAACAAAATATGGAAGCGAATTTAATTCGTAGAGGAGAAGAAAAAACCATCAAAAAGCAAGATGTGGAAGCTCGTGAGGCCATCTTGGAATTGGAACGTCAATTGGCTGAAAAAGAAGAACGTCAACGTCGCGAAATTGAAAACATCAAAGCGCGAGAAATGGCGGAAATTTTAAAAGTAAACGAAGAAGAACGCTTAAAAGCGGAATCTGTTCGAATTTCAACTGAAGAAGCCTTGGCCGTTCAAGAAGAAAATAAATTACGTCAAATCATCATCGCGGAAAAAAATAAACAACGTACCGATGCAGTGGAAACCGAACGTGTTGAAAAAGATCGTGCATTGGAGCAAAATGAAAGAGAAAGAATTGTAACCCTTGCTCAAATAGAAAAAGAACGAATTGTTGAGGTAGAAACCAAAAACATTCAAAATGTTATCAAAGAACGTGTTCAACTGGAAAAAGGAGTTGTGGAAGAGCAACAAAATCTACGTGATGTGGAAATTTTCCGTGATGCGGAACGTAAGAAACAAGCTGGGGTAATTGCTGCCTCTCAAGAAGCAGAAGAGAAATTAGTCGCAACAGTGAAAGCGGCTGAAGCTGCGAAAATCGCTGCCGAACAAGAAAGAGAAAAGAAAATCATTGATGCAGAAGCCGAAAAGAGCATTGCGGAAAGAAAAGCACAAGAAATTCTAATCGAAGCCGAAGCGAAAAAAGAAGCATCTGTAAAGGAAGCCGAAGCACGTAAAATCATCGCCGAAGCGGAAGCAAAAGAAGCAGCAGCAATCGGATTGTCAGAAGCGGAAGTTATGATAGCCAAAGCAGAAGCAGAAGAAATTCAAGGAACTGCTGAAGCATCGGTTATCGAGAAAAAAGCAGAAGCTATTAGAAAAGAAGGATTGGCAGAAGCAGAAGTTGTTCGTGAGAAAGCATTGGCAGAAGCAAAAGGAATCGAAGAAAAAGCTTCAGCGATGAAACAGTTACACGAATCGGGTCAGTCGCACGAGGAATTCAAACTTCAATTGAACAAAGAAAAAGAAGTGGAATTGGCGCAAATCAACATCCAAAAAGACATTGCAACTGCGCAAGCCGATGTGTTGTCAGAAGCTTTGAAATCAGCGAAAATTGATATCGTGGGTGGAGAAACAATGTTCTTCGAAAACATTGTGAAACAAGTTTCCAATTCCAAAGGATTTGACCATTTGATCAATAATTCCAAACACGCAACCGATATTAAAAATTCCTTGATTGGTGAAGATGGATCGGGTGATTTGGCAGAGAAAATCAGAGGATTGGCCGATAAATACGGAATCAATTCCAATGATATCAAGAATTTGACCATCACCGCAGCATTGATTCAATTGCAGCAAGCGGCTTCGGCACAAGGAAATGAACAAGACACAGGATTCATCAATTCCCTTTTTGGAATGGCTAAAAACTTGGGTATTTCCAATAAGAAAATTGGATAGAAATAAATGAAAACTTTTCAAATGCGTCTTTTAATGAAGGCGCATTTTGGGAGGATTTAGATTGAATTTGAAATTAAAATTTCCCAAAATATGCCACAATCATTATCCAAATTATATGTGCATATCATATTTCATACAAAATACAATCAGCCGATGATTTTACCAGAAGTTGAAAAGGATTTGTATGCTTATATCGGTGGAATTATCAAAGAAAATCAATCTATTCCAATAAAAATTGGAGGTGTTAAAGATCATTTGCACATTCTAGCGGCAATGTCAAAAAATATTTCTTTGGCGAAATTTGTGGAAGAAATTAAACGAAATAGTAGCCGTTGGATAAAAACCAAAGGTTCTGAATATAAAAATTTTGCTTGGCAAGGTGGTTATGCAGGGTTTTCGGTTTCTCCGTCAGTTTTAGATAGAGTTGTTAGATACATTGAAAATCAGAAAATACACCATCAAAAACAATCATTTCAATCTGAATACCTACAATTTTTAGAAGAGCACCAAATTGATTTCGATGAAGACTTTTTGTGGAAATAAATATGCTGCCCCTTCAGGGCGCATTGGAATTTTTTCATCTACCAAGGCTTTGCCTTGGTCAAAAGATATATTTGCCTTTTAGGCAATAGATTTTAGAATAATTACCACCCTGAAAGGGTAACATAGAATAACCCAAAGCATCACATTGGGAAGAACAAGAAACTATGCAAGAAAACACAAATCAACATATACAACTCGATTCCGGAACCTACGAAATCATCAAAAAGCGACTTCATACCCAGAAGGAAGAATTGGTCAATCGACTGAATTCCTTAAATGAAGCTCGAAAAGAAGTTTTCAATTCCACGAATTTCGTCTTAAAATCCAATCAACGAATCTCTACAGAAAATACCTGTGTAGCACGTGGAATCGTTGCGCTGAACGATATATGCATATTTGGATATAACGTTCATTTCGGATTGCGAACCGAAATCAAATTGGAGGATGTTTTTAGTATATATCAGTTCGATGGTTCGCAGTTCATTCCACAATCTTTGGATTTAATCAACGATGAGAATTTCCTGACAGACTATCAAAACTTATACAAATACTACCGAGATTCCATTTTCTCAAGATTTCGACTGACAGAAAATTATTTGTATATGATTTTCCAAATCAGCAAAAGTCCAGACGATTTAAAAGCCTTCAAATGGTTGATTAAAGATGGAAAACTTATTTATCAGGACGACCGAAGCATTCACGAAGTGCGCTTACCTGAACAATTTGAATTCGCTTGGAACAAAACCAATCTAGAAGATCGTCGATTGGGTAAATTTTCCCACATTTCGATTTTAGATAAAGTTTTCATTGAAGCACTTCACGGCGATATTACCTTCAAAATCGAAGACAATACCGATTCTGGCAAAGGAATTTATTCCGAAAAAGTAAGCAATGTCGACCAACAATTGGACGATGCCGAATATTACTATGCCGATTTAGGCAATATGATTGCCATTCGAATTAAACCTTATCAGGAAGATTTTCGAGCTTATATTTTCAATCAACGAACCAAGGAAGTCATCAATTTACCGTCCTTGAATTCTTCGGCAATTTTGTTGCCAGACAACCAAGGGATCATTTTCAACAACGGATATTACCTACAAAATGGGACGCATAAGGTTTTCGATATTGATTTAGAAAATCTAAGTTTCCTGCGTAAAATTGCTTCACCAAACGGAGAAGATTTTCTCTATGTTTTTGCGCAAAAGGAAACCAATACCTTTGTTTTATTGTCCTATAACATCATCCAGCAATCCGTTGAAACACCGATTATTTGCAATGGATTCACGATTTTCAAAGACGGAAGTTTGATTTATTTCCGAACCGAAGAAGAAGCAACCCGTCATCACCAAGTGCAAATTTGGGAAACGCCGTATATGGCAGTTTTAAAAGAGAATGAATCGCGAAAAGATGATCCATTATACAAAGTAGGAAACAAGCAAATTGTACAAGCGATGGCCGAGGCGCAAGAGGTCGTTTTGCTCATCAACAAAGAAGATAGTTACGAAGGATTGTACGAAGATATCCTCAAAAAATCGGGGTCTTTGGTGGATTCCTATTTCTGGATCAAGGATGATTCGCTGAATAATTTAGGCGAACCTTTGGCGCAAATCAAAGAAATTGCCAATACGGCGATTGATGAATTTGTCAAAGTTCAGGCGCAACGCAAACACGCAACCGAACTTTTGGAGGTTTCAGAAAAGAAATTGGAAGATCTAACATTTGAACTCAACAGCACAATTATTGAGACTTTGGATCAATTGGTCAATCAATTGGCCAGTGCACGTAGGTTGCAAGGTGAATTCATCGATTTGAAAAATGTTCGCTATATGAATAGTGAAAAAGTAGATGAGTTATTAGCCGATTTGAATGAGAAATCGGAAGATTTATCGGAAAAAACCATTGAATTCCTTTTACGTGACGAAGCTTTATTGCCATACGAACAGAAAGTAATTGAACAAAAGCAGAAAGTCGAAGAAATCACCAAAGTTTTTGATGCCAAAGCGGTGGAAGAAATCAATACGTCTATTTCTACCGAATTGGAATTATTGATTGACATTCTGAACAGTTTAAAAATTGAAGATGCGACGCAAACGACAAAAATCATTGAGAAAATATCTTTGATTTTTGCTTCGCTAAATGAAGTTCGTGCGCAATTAACCCGCAAATTGAATTCCCTTAAAAGTAGCGAAGCCATTGCGGAGTTTGGTGCGCAAATGACTTTGTTGGAGCAATCGGTGACGAACTTTTTGGAACTTTCGACTACAGCAGAAAAGGTGGACGAATATTACACCAAAATAGTTGTTCAATTAGAAGAATTGGAAAGTAAATTTTCCGAATTCGATGATTTTGCTTTGAAAATTGCCGACAAACGCGATGAGGTCATCAAGGCATTCAATTCGCGGCGAGAACAAATCGTTGAGCAAATCAACAAACGAACTTCTTCTTTGGAGCAAATTGGATTACGCGTTTTGAAAAACATCGAAAACAAATCCAAAACTTTTGGTTCACGTGAAGATATTTTAAGCTTTTTCGCTTCCGATTTGATGGTCGATAAAATTCGTCAATTGATTGCCGATTTGAAAAATCTTCAAGACGTTTCCAAAGCGGAAAATTTAGAAAACTTACTCAAAAAATCCCAAGAAGATGCTTTGCGAATTCTTCGTGATAAAACCGAATTATACGTTGACGGACAAAATATCATCGCACTTGGGAAGCATAAATTCGCGGTTAACAATCAGTCATTAAGCTTGACGTTGATCAACCGAAATGGCGAAATGTTTTTCCATTTAACGGGAACAAATTTTTACCAAAAAGTCAAAAATTCCGAACTCGAAAATTTCAAAGATATTTGGGATCAGGAAGTAATTTCCGAAACAAAAGATGTCTATCGAGCCGAATTTTTAACCTATAAAACTTTCCTAGAATCAAAAGGAAAATCCGATTTCAATGCGGAACAATTCATCAATCAAACCATTGAGCAAAATTATTCGGAGAATTATGTAAAAGGTGTGCACAATTTTGATGCGTTGAAGATTTATGAAGCCATTCATTCGATGGATGAAAAACTGGATTTGTTGCGATACGATGCGCATTTACGTGCGGTTGCTCAAATTTTCTGGCATTCTTTGTCCGATGAGAAACGCACGAAACTACAAGCCTTGATGCATTCCACGAATTTGGTTTTAAAATCATTTCCAAAATCAAATCGCTATCAAAACTTATTGGATCAAATCGCAGACGAATTCCAAAGTTGGGAAACTTCTTTGGATACAGTTGGAATTGATTCAAAAGAAATCGCTACTTATTTGTTCAAAACGCTTACCCTATACGGAAAATTTGCTTTCAGCGAATCAGCCGATCATTTGAAACAAGAATTCCTTCGTGAATTGGAAAAGAAGAAAACTTTGAAAGAATTTCAAGCTGATTTGGTTAACGAGCAATTCAGTACAGAAGATCAATTTCATTTGATTTTGAATTGGTTGAATTCTTATTTAGACGAACATTCTGAAGCGGAAAAATACCGAAAATACATAGAAGAAACAGCGACCCATTTGCTTTTCCCGAAAGACGAATACGAACTGATTTTTGGAAAAGATCAACTTGAAATTAAAGACTTAAAAGGAAACCATTCGGTTTTAGACAACGGAAACCTAATTCTTGACTACCATGCTTTCATTCATAAGTTACATCATTTTACTACTGTTCGAGTTCCTTTATTCGATTCTTTTCTAAAATTGAAAAATGAGATCAGTAAAAACTATGAAAAGGAATTGAAAATCAATGAATTTGAACCCAAAGTATTGACTTCCTTTGTTCGAAATAAATTGATCAACGAAGTTTATTTCCCATTGATTGGAAATAATTTAGCCAAGCAATTGGGTGCGGCGGGAGATAATAAACGCACCGCCCGAATGGGAATGTTGCTCTTGATTTCGCCTCCAGGTTATGGGAAAACGACCTTGATGGAATATTTGGCCAAAACAATGGGCTTGCATTTTGTGAAAATCAACGGACCAACGATTGGTCATTCCATTACGTCGATTGATCCTGTGGAAGCCAAAACTTCAGGCGAACGTGAAGAATTGAAAAAAATCAATTTGGCGTTTGAAATGGCCGATAATGTGATGTTGTATTTGGACGATATTCAGCATTTGAATTCGGAGTTTTTACAGAAATTCATTTCGCTTGCTGACGGTCAACGTAAAATTGATGGAATTTTTGAAGGCGAAAGCAAAACCTATGACCTTCGTGGAAAGCGTTTCTGCATTGTGATGGCAGGAAACCCATATACTGAAAGCGGTTCCAAATTCCAAATTCCAGATATGTTGGCCAACCGTGCCGATGTCTACAATTTGGGAGATGTGATTGGCGATACAGAACATTTGTTCAATTTAAGTTTGATTGAAAATGCCGCCATTGAAAATCCGCATTTGGAGAAAATTGCCAGCAAATCTTTCAAAGATTTTTATGCCTTAATTGATTTTGTGCAAACCAATGCCGAGCAATTACCCGATTTGGAAGGAAATTATTTGAAACAAGAAGTTGATGATTTCATTGCGGTTTTGAAACATATTTTGAAAATCCGTTCGGTGGTCGTAAAAGTCAACCAAAACTATATTCTTTCTGCTTCGATGCAGGATTCGTATCGTACAGAACCACCGTTCAAAATGCAAGGTTCTTATCGAAATATGAGCAAATTGGTGACGCAAGTTGTTCCAATGATGAACGAAAAGGAAATCGATGAATTACTCTTAGCACATTACGAGAGTGAATCCCAAACTTTGACAGCCGATACCGAAAGCAATTTGTTGAAGCTCAAAGAAATCGCTGGATTATTGACTGAATCCGAACAAAAACGTTGGGAAGAAATCAAAGAGATTTTCAAGAAAAACAACAAACACGGCGGATTGGCAAAAGACGATAAAGTCTTTGGTCAGCTGATGGAATTCAACGAAAACCTCGAAGGAATCATCAAAGCCATAAAAGGGAAATAAAATAATGAAATTCAAGTTGTTGATAGTTATTTTGATATTCTTTAATTTATTCAGTTGTAGAGAAAATTTGGACACAGAATATCAATTTTTTCCAAAAAAAGAATTAAAAGAAGGTCGAAAGTTGATGGTATTTTCAATTATGGAAGGTGCCAATGAGAAATATTTTGAAGGGAATTTTTATACGGATGATTTGAAAGTTTTAAATAAAATGAAAAATCAGTGGAAATTGAATAAAAGAAGTGATATTATGCCTTGTGGTTACACGCATAAGTTAGTTTTTGCAGATGAGTATAGAACCCTAAATGAAATTGAAATTAATTTAGAATGTGAATATGCTTCTGGTTGGATTTATTTCCCAAAGGAATACCTACTTAAGTATGAATCCAAATTCAAAAAACTATCTTCTGAAGAATAATTAATTCTTAAAACATAAAACTAATTAAATTAGGTATTTCACGAATCGTTCCTACGGGATTTAACGATTATCGTCAACTTGATTCTACCTACGAAATATCCCTACGGGATAAATTCAATAAATCAATAATGGTCATACCATTTACCGTTCCGTAGGAACGATTGGTCGGTAAATAAAATAGATAAAACATAGATTTCGTTCCATAGGAACGTTTCGTGAAAATTATTTCCAAGAATTAAAAAACCACACAGGTTTTCAAAACCTATGTGGTTTAATAAAAATAAATATCTTAATACTTAATACTTACGTCTTAATACTTAATTCAAAGCCTGCAAAATATCCTTCAAAATATCCTCCCGATGTTCCAATCCCACCGAAATTCGTATCAATCCAGGTGTAATTCCTACTTTCATTCGTTCTTCTTCGGTTAGTTTGGCGTGGGTCGTACTCGCAGGATGCGAAGCAATGCTTCGTGTATCGCCCAAATTCGCAGTCAAGGATAAAATCTGCAATTTGTCCAAGAATTTTCTTCCTGCTTCCAATCCTCCTTTTAAGTTGAAAACTACTAATCCACCACCATTTTTCATTTGCTTTTTCGCAATTTCATATTGCGGATGGGAGGGCAGTTCCGGATATTTCAACCAATCAATTGCTGGATGATTTTCCAATTTTTCCGCTAAGAATTTCGCATTGGATGCGTGTCTTTCCATTCGCACGTCCAAAGTTTCCAAACTTTTGCTCAAAATCCACGCATTAAAAGGGGAAAGGGCAGGACCAGTACTTCGGCTGAACAAATAGATTTCGTGAATCAAATCCTTTTTTCCACAAATAATTCCGCCCAAAACGCGACCTTGACCATCAATCCATTTCGTTCCGGAATGCACGATGATATCTGCTCCAAATTCTTTAGGTGTTTGAATGATCGGTGTTGCAAAACAATTATCGACCACAAAAATGAGGTTATGTTTTTTGGCAATTTCTCCAACCATTTCCAAATCGATGATATCTAATCCTGGATTGGTTGGTGTTTCTAAGAAAATCATTTTCGTGGTTTCATCTATCGCATTTTCCCATTCTTCAGCGGTCGCGTTGACTGGAACATATTTGTGGGAAATTCCATATTTCGGTAAATATTTCGTGAAAACGGTATGCGTACTTCCAAAAATCGCATTGCAACTTAAGATAGAGTCTCCTTGTTTCAAAAGCGACATAAACGTCGCAAACATCGCGGCCATTCCCGATGCAACTGCATAAGCGGATTCGGTTCCTTCCAAAATCGTCATTTTATCTTGGAGTTCTTTGGTGTTCGGATTGATGAATCGACTGTAAATATTCGCATCGATTTCGTCGGCAAAAACAGCTCGCATTTCTTCCGCATTTTCGTAGGTGAAACTACTCGTTAGAAAAATCGGATTGGAATGTTCCTTTTCGGAAGTTGGACCTAATTGGGTACGGATGGCTTGAGTTATTTTGTCCATTGGTTAATCGTTCAATGAAACACTATAACTCACTTCTGCGCCTGCTCTACGAAGGGTTTCCAAAACAGAACAATATTTGTCAACCGATAATTCTGCAGCTCGATGCGCTTTGGTTTCATCTAAATCACCTTTTAAATGGTAATCGATTCGAACTTTTTTCCACAACGCGGGTGTAACATCTTGTTCTCTTTCGCCCGAAACGATGACTTTTAATTCTGAAAATTCTTGACGCTGTTTTCCTAAAATCATTACAATATCGATTGCACTACAAGCTCCACAAGCCATTAAAAGACTCAACATTGGACCAATAGTGCGATTTTGCGATACAGGAATTGCATCATTCGCTTCGCGATCTGATTTAAACGTAATTTGATTTCCGTGAGCATCTTCGGCTATATAGGTATCACTTGCGTGGTGATAATTGACTATTATTTCTACCATTTTTTGTGTGTTTCTAATTCCTTGCAATTTAAGGTTTCCCAGTATATTTGTACGAATTCTAGGAGGAGAAAATTTTGTCGAAACCTAGATTTGATTAACACACAAAATGAAAAAATTATATACTCATAAAAACTCATTTCTTTTGGAAAAGGGTGCAATTTTGCCCGAAATCGAAATTGCTTATCATACCTATGGTGAATTAAATTCCACGAAAACAAATGTGGTTTGGATTTGCCACGCCTTGACGGCTTCCTCTGATGCTGCAGATTGGTGGGATGGCTTGGTAGGTTCGGGGAAAGTCATCGATACCGACCGATATTTCGTGGTTTGCGCCAATATTTTGGGAAGTTGTTATGGTTCTACGGGACCGACTAGTATGAATCCGAATACCCAAGGAAAATATGGAAAAGATTTTCCTTGGGTAACGATTCGGGATTTGGTCAAAGCACATCAACTTTTGAAAGCCCATTTGGGAATTGAAAAGATTCAATTGTTGATGGGAGGAAGTATGGGTGGCTATCAAGTCTTGGAATGGGCTGTAATGGAATCCGAAGCTATCCAAAATATGTTTTTGATTGCTACTTCGGCAGAAGAAAGTGCTTGGGGAAAAGCAATTCATACGGCGCAACGAATGGCTATTTCGGCTGATCCAAATTGGGACAAAGGAGAAATTGGAATAGGTGACGCTGGATTGAAAGCCGCACGTGGAATTGGGATGTTGACCTATCGAAATTATGCCTTATTCAAAGAATTGCAATCTGATACTGATTTGGAAATCATTCAAAATCATCGCGCTTCGACCTATATTCAGTACCAAGGTCAGAAATTAGCCGACCGATTTGATGCATTGACCTATTATAAATTAACCGAATTGATGGATACGCATCAATTGGCAAGAGGAAGAGCAAATTCTGTTCAAGAAATTCTTGAGGAAATTTCGCAAGAAACATTAATTATGGGCATTTCATCCGATATATTATGTCCGCCTGCCGAACAAAAATTTTTAGCCGAACATCTATCCAATTCCGTTTATTACGAAATTGATTCCTCTTATGGACACGATGGATTTTTAATTGAATCGGAAAAAATAGGAAATATATTATTGAACTGGATTCAAGAGAAGAAAGTATTTGCGTAAATTTGCACCAGCAAGTCGCTTTGTCGCTTTCCGTTTCGGCGGGAGGAGGAAAGTCCGGACACCATAGAGCAGCATAGCGGGTAACGCCCGTCATCCGCCTCGGCGGATAGGACAAGTGCAACAGAAAGGATGTACAGTTCGGCTGTAGTGAAATCAGGTAAACTCTATGTGGTGCAATGCCATGTATATCGGTAGTTAAGGGTTGCTCGCCCGTTGCCGAGGGGTAGGCAGTTTGATCTTGTTGGTAACAACAAGGCTAGATAAATGACAAAGACTTAATGCAAATTGAGTACAGAATCCGGCTTATAGACTTGCTATTTTTTTTCTTTGGGTTTTAATTGAGAAATTTTTTATTCATTTTTTCATTTATTTTATTAGATTTGAAATTAGTTAACTATAACAAGATCTTTTATTATGAAAAAAATTATTGCAATTATGGCATTGGCTGCGGCGCCTGTTTTATTTGCTCAGCAAAAGAGAGTAGATGCTCAGCCTCAGGCTTCATCTTTGGATGCAACTACTTCTAAAACAAAAGCAGAATCAATCAAACAAGAAGAATTGAAAAAGAGAGAAGCAGAAGCTGTATCTAAAAAAGCTGAAGATTCAAAAGCTCTAGAAGCGAAGAAAGCTGAATCTAGCAGAAACGTGAACAAAGTAATAGCTCCTCAATCTTTGAAAGAAGAATCAAGTAGAAAAGCTTCTACTGCAGCTCCAGCAAAAACAACTAAGTAATTAGAAAATGTAAATAAAAAATCCGGTGATTATCACCGGATTTTTTTTTGCTTTTATTTGACGTTTACTCGTTTTCCTGGAGTTATGGCATAGATGGAATTATCATACATTGCCTCTGTATACATCGAAGGTAAATAGAAATTACCGCGATAAGTTGCATTTAACAATACCGTAATGGAAACTTGCTGAGCAGCTCTTAGATCAAAATAGGAATACACGCGATCATCTCTGAAATCTTGATATTTCAATCCTAAATTTTGAAAAGAAGTAGCTTGATTGTTCAGTCTTGTATTGATAATTTCCCATCCTGATGGGAACATTTGAGTCAATGCTAATTCTTTGTAATTGCCTAGCATTCCAGGATTGGAAATCGTTACGATACATTTGAAATCTGTTCCTTGAGGCAAGTTCGTAGGGTCAATTACCTCATTGTCTCGATTGTAATAGACTACACTCATGTTCAGATTTTTATTTTCTTGAGGGATAGTTTCGCTCATACTTACACCCGTTCGAACCAATTCCGCAAATAATACCGTTCCCGAATTGTCTTTGATTGAGAAATTTCCTGCCATTTCTGGAAGGTCTACGGTTACAAAGGATTTTTCAGAAGTTACAGTTGAACTTTTTCCATTGATTACTACCGTAGCATTGATGGATTTTCCAATTTTGTTTTTTCCTAAATATTCAGCGATTGCCATTAAAGAATAAGCCGTAGTTTGGGTGCTATACCAGCTATTAGAATTTAGTCTGGAGGCTAAACTTTTCAATACGATCAATCCCTTTTCTCTTTCACCCAAAAGAGTCAAAGTTTCCAAAATCATTGCTTCATCTCTCAAGGAAGATCCATAGGTATATTCGTTGAATTTGTATTCTTTCACTTTTGTATCCAATTTGGAAACCAATTTTTTAGCAATCGCATCTTGACCAACTTGCTTATAAGAAGCCGCCAAACGCCAAATTGTAGATAGATTGGTCTTTTTCTCTTTGAGGCGATTCATCAAGCCCATTTCGGGTTTCCCTGCCAATGCAAGCGTATACAAGCGATAGGCTTGGTCCAAATCATTGTAATAATATTGTTCATTGTATCCGTTCCAATCTTTTGATACTTTTTGCTGGAACTTTATCATTCCATCTTTTAATCCAGCTGGAAGAGCGTATCCGAGTGATTCAGCTTTTAAAACGAAATGAAGAGCATAGGTGGTTGACCATTGATTGGATTCTCCATTTCCAGGCCAATAGCCCAAACCACCACTTGGATTTTGGTAGGATTTGAATTTTTTCAAAACTTCTTGAACATTATTTTGAATATCTCTTTTCTGCTTTTCTGTCAAATTGGTCAACTTATCCAAATATAACTGAGGAAATGCACTGGATGTGATTTGTTCCAAACATCCATGCGGATATTGGATGAGGTAACCTAAACGTTCATCCAAATTTAAATTGGGAACATTGGATAATACCAATTTTGTATCGGTTGTTCCAGTCATTCCAAAGGGAGAATAGTTCATCGCCCAAGACTGATTTCTTTGAATTTCCTTAGTGTCTGTAAAAGTCATAGGAGGATTGGGACTTCTGACTTCAATTTCTATGGCTTCAGACGTTTTTTCAGAACCTGAAACAGTATTGACAGTTAGAGTCGCTTTGCCTAATTTTTCAGAAACTTTAATGGTGAAATTGGCTAATTGATCTCCAATTTTCCCGAAATTCAGAGATTTATTATTCCCATCAACGAATTGAATTAAATCATTGGATTTAACCGATACATTTACATTTTTGACATGATTTTCCATGGCAAATACATTGATTGGCAACGTGATTTCGTCTCCAGGATTTAATACGCGTGGAATTGTGGTTAGTGTCATGAGCGGTTGTTTCACCTTCATGATTTTCTCCGTACTTCCAAAGCTAGGTCCATTGGCTGCTACAACCATCACTTTGACTGAACCAACATAATTTTCCATTTTCAATTGATGAGTTTTCGATTCTCCCTTTCCAATCGTAAAAGGACCAATAAAACTCACAACTGGTTTGAATCGGTTGATTTTTTCTTTATTCGAATTTGCCAATGCTTGGTCTCCACCAATGGTGAATACGCTTTCAATTCGTCCACCATAAGCACCCAAGACATAATTAAAAATATCCCAAGTATTCACGCCCAAAGCTTGTTTTTGGTTGAAATGACCATAAATATCAGGTGTTTTGTAATTGGTGATATCCAATAAACCTTCGTCCACAACAGCCAAAGTGTAGGTCATCGGCTTGCCTGATTTTTCTGAAACCGAAACGGTGAAATTGGCATTAGGACGGATGGATTCAGGAGATTTGATAACAGGATTTAGTCGTCTATCAGGATTTTCAACTTGAATAGGAATTACACCATACATTCTGATGGGACGATCATTTTCTGTTGCACTATGAGGCTGAATTAAACTAATGTTAACATAAAAATTAGGAGCCATTTCGGGAGTGATTTTGATGTCAAACTGTGTTTGTCCGTCCTTTGTATCAATCCATTTTCTATCTAGGACTTTAACTCCATTTTCAAAGCTTAGCATCGCACGACCTTCAACCGAAGACGGAATGGTTAGTTGAGCAATTTCGCCAACTTCATAGGAAGTTTTGTCTGCCTTAAATGTTAAGATTGCTGCACTTTCTGATTTTCCATCAGATCGACTTCTCCAATCTGGCCAATCGATCCAAATGGTTTTTCCTGCGGCGTGACCACTTTCCTGATCCACAACTCTGATGAAATAATTACCGTAATCGTCATTTGGAATATTCAACGTAAAGAATCCTTTTCCATCTTCTGTAGATACTATTTTTTCTTGTTTCAAAAATTCATAGGAACGATTGACATAATAGGCCAAATCGTTTTGATTGGAATTGTACCACCATGAATTTTTGATTTTATAAATGAAAACCTTTAGGTTGTTTTTTGAAATAGGATTTCCTCTAAAGTCAACGGAAGCAATATTAATTCGATGATTTTTTCCCGTTTCCAACATTTCGTAGTAATCATTATTGGTTGGAATTTCTAAGCCAACATAAGAATTATAAGGAGAAAAATCTTTGGTTACATACGAAGTGCTAAAGTCACCGCCAGTTTCAAATACCTTGGTGAAAATTCCTAATTTAAGCATACCTGGTGAGGGATTGCTGAAATTAATATTGGTTGGAATATTGGCTTCGCCTGAACTATTCAAAGCACCCTCAAATAGGGTCAATTCTTGCAGTGGAAAAGATCTTGAAGGATCTGTAAAGGTGTATTTAGGGAAATTTTTAAACGATGTTTCGTCTGTAAACAATGTTCCCGTTATGGTTGCTTTTAAATTTTGAGCTTCAGCACCACTTAGCCAATTGGATTTAATTTTAAATCCGTCTCCTGAACTTGATTTTGTCAAAATTTCGGAAGGGAAGAGGGTGTTGATTTTTAATCGATTGGGTTTGATGGTTTCAATTTTCAAGGATTTATGGAAGTTCATTCCACCTACTTTTACGATAGCCGACCAATTTCCTGTTTTCGCATCAACAGGAGTTTCCATTTCAAAAGTGTAAAAACCGTTGATAGGATTGGTATTGACTTTTCGTTGCATCAATTGACCATCGGGACTTTTTAATTCCATAATGGCAGGTTGCTCATTGGAAATTTGAGTCAAAGATTGGTACATCACAAAAGTTAAGTGCATTTTGTCGCCAGGTCTCCAAACACCTCGTTCTCCATATATAAATCCACCCAAACCAGTGGATGAGGATTCGCCTTCCACATCAAAATTGGCCAAGGATAAAGAAGAACCATTGTCAACTTTTACATATCCTTTTTGGTTGTTTTTTTCAGCAATTACCAAAAAAGGTTTACGAGTTAAAGCGAAATTCGCAAAACCTTTTCCGTCCGTACTTCCTTCTCCAACTAATTGGTTTTGCAAATCATAGGCTTTGATCGTGACGTTTTCCATGGGTTCAGCCGAAATAATATCGGTTATGGCAACTTGAGCAATTTTATCTTTCCCCAATTTAAAATTAATTCCCAAATTACTAGCCAACACATTCTTGCTGACATTTTTATCTGATGTATAATAGGAAACGGTGCATGGATTATCGCGGTCTTGCCAATTGTATCCTTCGGGATAATAATAATCGTAGTCGTAATAATCGTAATAACCATCATAACCATATTCGTACATTTCAGAATCTTTGTAAAATTCATCTTCTTTGGGTTCAAGACTGGTTAAAAATTCGCTTGAATTACCTGCACAAGGATAAGCAGCAAATTTTTGATCAAACTTGAATTCGATATTGTAAATGGCTCCAGGTTCTGGTTCAATGAACTTGGACAATTCCAATTGATAAACATTCATTTCGTTGCTATTGAAGTTTTCAGAATTGCTAATTGGAATTACCTTGGATAGAACTTTTTTCCCAACAGGTTTCAAATTGTTGACTTGATCGTATTGATTGTATTGAAAGAATTGGTGAATGTTATTTTCATAGATTTTTGTAATCTCAACCCGAACAGCGTTTAAACCAACGGCTTGAAAAGGTAGATTTACTTTTCCGTCGGCCGAAGGGATGATATTTCCACTGCCTATGAATTTTACTTGCGGATGTAGGTTGATAAGATTGATGGTTTCTTTGATAGGTTGGCTAAGTTTATTCCCGTATGAACTCGCAATTCCTGGGAAGAACTGAATGGCATATTCGCCCCCAATTTTTTTCGATGTATAAATTTTTAATTCATTTCCATTGATAATGGTTGATTTGATGTAGCTGCCCGATGAATTTCCGTAATAATCATTGGATTCTTCGCTTTTGTCGGTTTTCGTAATTTCAATCAATCCATCTAGAAACAAATCAGTTTGCAGTGCTTCTGAAAAATTAACGGAAATGTATTGTTCCGGATAGGAAACAGCTTTGATTTGGGTTATACTGAAATTTCCTTTTTCTGGAACTGTGAATTCGGAAGTTAGATTTTTCTCTGCATAAATTGAACTACCTTTCCATTTTAGGGTTAAATTTTCTGGTTTTGCTTTGGCGTAAATTCCATTGATAGTGAAACGATGACTACGTTGACTTTGAGAATGATCCCAGCTAACAGGTAATGCTTTTCCATCGTAAGAAACGGTTAGCATCTTGGAAATATCTTGGGATTTAGCAATATCTGAAGTGAAAAGATCTCCTGTAAATTGATAATTTCCTTGACCATCCTGAGAATCTTGCAAACCTTCTAAAGTAACCGAAAAGTCTTGTTTTTTGGCCTGAAATTGAAATTCAAATGTTTTTAATTCATTTGGGATTTTGGGATAAATAGGTGATAAGTCCAATTTTCCTGTATAGATTTCCCCTTGATTCAATTTTTTATCTGGCCTAAATTCTAGGGTAAAATTGTCAACTAAGTAAGTTTTTCCATTGATAGAAGGCGAAAATTTGAAAATTTCTTTTTTTAATGATTGATCTTCATTGATTTCCAAAGGGATTTCAGCTTGAAGAATCACTTTTATGGTACCTTGAGTTGAAATTAATCCAGAAGAATAAGCCGAAACATAGGCAGCGAACTCAGGATTAACTTCCATTAATTTGGATTCTTTTTCTGATTTACAACCGATAAGAATCAAAGAAGAAATAAGAAAAAGAGAAAGTAAGTTTTTCATTCGTTTGAATATTTAAGTTTAAAGATAGGAATAATTCTTAAAGAATTGTTAAAATTTTTACATATGTTCATACAAAAAAGGAACATAGCCTAAATAGTTATATTCCTTTTAATCAAATTATAAACGGATAAATTATTCGTTTGTATATTACTTATCTGCTTTTAAATTAATTTCAGATGTTGCCAATTTGGATAGTAGTTTATCAGCCGCTTTTTCTTGTTTCAAGATTGATTTGATCAAATCTCTCGCTTCTTTGTGTTTGAGAACTTTGGCATAGGCCACCATGGTTCCATAGGATGCAATTTCATAATGTTCAACTTTTTGACAAGCCGCAATAATTCCGGCGTCACGAACTGGACCTGGTTCAGTACTTTCGAGAATTCCTTCCCCTTCATCCAAGATACCTTGTATCGCATCGCATTTTTCCTCCTCAGCTTTTACTTTGATAGATTTGAATGCTTCTTTGATGATTTTAACGTGTTCTTTTGTTTCTACCAAATGATCTTCCAATGCTGTTTTCAATTTGGCAGATGTCGCATTTTTGATCATTTTAGGCAATGCATCTTTCACCGCATTTTCAGCCCAAAGCGCATCTTTTAAACAATCTTCAAATAAATCATCCAAGGTTTTTGCTGCATCTTTTTTTGCTGCAACTTTCGGCGCATCTTTTTTTGGGGTTGCTTTTTTCGTAGCCATATTAAGTTAATTTTGGGGTTATGACCTTAAAATTACCAATTAAAACAGTTAATCGATTCGTTCTCAATTAAAGTTTAATAAAAATTTAAGAGAGTAGATAAAAGAGAAGAGGTAGAATCGAACAAGCTTCCATCCAAAATGAATAATAGAAATTCTTTCTTTTGGTTGATGAAAATAAAACCAATGTGATAGAAATTGCCAATGTTATCAACCAAGAAATTCCAAAAGGACTCAATATTTCTACATCGATTCCCAATAAAATTCCACTTAGGATCAAACTTGAAATGGCTAAATATTTCGCATATTGAATTCCAATCAATTGAGGAATTGTTTTCAATTCTTTTGAGTCGGTTGGATAATCTCGGATATCGAAAGGAATGGTAATTCCAACGACAAAAAAGAACACCGAAGCAAATAGGGCATAATGTTGCAGCAAAGAATGATGAACGACTAGAAGCAATCCAATGGAACTTCCCGCCCAAACAAAAGCAATCAAAAATAACTTCAAAAACGGAATCGCTCGTAATCCCAAACCTTTAAAAGGCAAGGAATAACAAAAACTGATGAATCCTAATATGCCTAAATACAAAAAGGTTTTCAACTCGAATCCTCTTAGCAAAACACAAATGATGGTTCCTAGGCTTCCCAAAATGGTTAAGAAAACGCGCCCGCGATTTTTTGGATTTAGGAAATCTTCGATTGTGCTAATGCGGGTGAAATTGTAAATCGCTAAAGTCCCAAAAAAGGCAATTCCCCAAACGGAATAAAAGATTTCATACAAGTTCAATTGAAAAAATACCACCAAAGCAGTGAAGCAAAGCGCCACCCAAATGTTGGTTTGTATAATAAGTTTTTGAAACATTCATTCAAAGATATTTCAATTAGGAAAATTCCTCTCGCAAAATCAGGAAAAATACCTTGTTAAATTTTGTAAACAATTGACGTTTAATGCGTAATTTTATAGATAGATTAAAAAAATCTGCTTAAACCTCTACTAATTTATACTTAATACCAATGCAATGGGCGCAATTATTTCCCCAGAAATACTCCAAAAAACCTTGTATAATTTGGATGTTTCTACCGATGAAAAAAGAGAACAAATCAATCAATTGGTCTCTCATTTACAAAAATCTACTCTTCAATTTTCGAGTATTGAAACTCCCACAATCGAATCGAAATCTCGTATTAAACGAAAAATTCAGAATTCATCTTTTCTAAAAAAGATTGCTAAAAATCTTATTGTTACAGAAAATCCTGAATTTGAAGTTATTAAACGTGAAAAACTAGCGGATTTAATTCAAATTCCTACTCAGTTTAGTGATTTTCATTTCAATCCAAAACCCGAAATGACTTTGGGGCCATTTCCAACGATTTCGGGTTCCGAAGTGTATTTTGATTTTATACGTTATCAGCAAGTTTCGAGTATCAGAATGTCCAATTCTACTACACCGATTCTGTATATTTCAGTGAAAATTACGCGAAATCTTCTTGGTCCAAATTCCATTGAGGAAATTAAATTGCCCAAAGGAAGTGTTTGGATCAATGCAAATTATTTAGGAGTTCAGGCTCCTGGGAAGACCTTCGTTGGGGTGAAAATTAAATCGGGTAAAATTAATTTTCGTGTTCCTGTAACGCCCAACAATGGAGAAATCATCGTCAATCAATTGAATCTGTTTTCACTCGAATTGAATTTGGACAATGATGTTGAAATGGGAAATGATGATTCCTATGGATTGGATGCGCAAAAAATGAAGCTTGGATTTTCTCCTCAAATGAGATTTAATTTTCAACGAGGGAAACTTTCCTTGGCGCAAATGCAAGAAGTAAATGTGGAGGTCTTTGGTGATTCCAAAAATTTTCAAGTCAGCCGCAAGTTCCAACTTGACGCCAAAGAAAATAACCTATTTTTAGATTTAACTCCGACTACAGATAATGAGTTCCAAATTCGGGATAGTTCATCTCCTTTTTTTCAAATAGAAGGACAATCTGCTATACAGAAATCGCAATGGCATTTTACAACTAGATTAATTGAGAATGGCCAAACAATACCCGTTGAAAGAAACGGATACATTTATCAACTTCTTAAAAATGGACTGAAAACCCATTGGAAAGGCTTGGACACACAATCCAAAGTTGAGCTTCAACAACCATCACTCCGAATGATGCCTGGATATATAATGTTAAATGATGAAAAGGCGAAATTTTCTCAGCTTACCGAAAACTATCATTTGTGGCAACGCAAGGCAAATCCAGACGAGGAAGATTCTGAAATTTATGATATGGAAGCCAATTTGGATTTTTCATCGCACAATAATTTTGTTTTTGTTTCTGATTCCAAGGGAGCTGAAATAATTGGTGCAAATGCAGATGTGGATTTTCTGATCGATAAACCTATCCAAGCAAATGGTCAAGTTTTGGCGCCAAAAATGCTAAAAACCACCTACATCAAAACAGCGAAAAAGGATAATTTCACGGTTCAAGTTTTAGGTGCAAATCCTTACAAAGATTTGGTACAAAAACATCAATTTGTACTAGAAAATGCTTTTATTGCCACAAGTCCATTGGTGAATTTGCATCTGTCAGGTCATTATAATTCCAACAATGAATTGACCCAAGGAAACTTACGAATGGGTTTTGATTTGATTCGACTAATTCCTTCTTTGCCGCATCCGTATACAGGTAGAGTTCGTTACCACAGCAAATACAATTATGATATATACACCAATCAATACGAAGGTCAATTAATTGATTTTGGCGATTTAATTTCGACTTGTTCTTGGGAAGAAAAGAATGATTTTCGTGAGGTAAATGTCGATTTCAAAATGAACCAACATTTACTAGCTCCCGATTCGGTTGATCAAAATTATGATGAATCGGAAATAGATACTAGAAAAGGTTTTCTAGAGGAAGTCAATCGAAGAAGGATGGAAATTTTCACCCTTTTTGATGTCAGTACCAAGGAAGATCATTTGGGTGTTTCCTTGTCATTTGGAAATTTGCGCGCGATGATGAGCGAAACCAATACCATTTCCCAAACCGGAGAAAATTCTGTTCAGATTGATCGAATGAATTTACGTGCTCCAATGACTTTGTTGAATGGTATGACTTTGCCTCAAACTACTTGGGAACCTTTTATCAATGAAACAATTTCAGAAAATCCAGATGATCCTTATCCAGGATATTTGACCTTGTCCAATAATCAATATCCGACGGTTTTTTATCAAACCGATCATCAATTCATAAAAATCAATCCGCAGGAATATATTGTAAAATTCCAGAAAAATTTAAAACCCAAACCCAATGAAATGATTTCTACGGAAAGTGCAAAAGAAGGACGAATTTTCTTCTCCTTGCCCAACGGGAAATTATCCTTGGCTCAATTGGTTCGGTTTGACAAAGAAAAACTCACTTTCAACGCCAAACATTTAGAGTTCATTCAGCCGAATTTTGACTATCAAACAAGCAGTTTACAAGGTGGAATTCAATACCGAATTTCAGCCTACGCGCCCGAAGCGCCCACTGCGCCGCCGACTTTGAAGGGGATGACCGTTCAATTGCGAAATATTACCAATGATATAGGAAAGAGTGTGTTAAGCGAAACGGTGCATCTAATCTTTGAAAATGTTTATAACATAGGACCCAATAATATTTTAGGTGTTCCAGTTACCCATATTGATTTTTCAGGATATGGTGCGTCAACTTTTAGTGATTGGAAACGACCCAAAGCGAAATATGCTTCCATTGCTCAAGCGAAATTTAATATGATTCGCGGTCGACTTGGACACGAAATCATTCAAGCGGTTAGTATGATTTATCCGTATGGAGTTTGCGCGACTCGTACCATCAGTTTCTTCCGTCGTAACAATTCTGTTATTTATCGGGAAGATTCAGGATGGGTGGCCCAAAGCGATGGATTGTTCAATTTTAATGTGGTGAATGAAGTCGATGGATTTGAGTTTGATAGTTTAATGGATTTCCATCCTGGATTGTTCAAAGGAGTATATGGGGTTGAAAACATCAAAGAAGTTTCAGGAGATTATATCACAATGGAATACTTCCTGCAACAAGGAGATTACTATAAACCTACGCCTACAACTGTAGCGATTTATCCTGGTGGGAATTTGAAAATGAAGGCGAAATTCATTGGAGTTACCTTTGATGCAGATGCTTTGGTGGAAAATTCGGAAGGATTTGAAAAGCATAAGGTCACGGGTAAAAAGTTCAAAGGATACTTACAAATTGAACCCGAAGGCGTACCTGTTCCACCGCGAATTATGGCTGAATTACTCGAAAGATGCGGCGATTCTTTGGGTGGAAATGTTGATTGCGAAGTAAATATCGCCGAATCGGGTCAAAGATTAAAAGCCAATCGCGTTGACATCACTCGATCGACTCAAAATGTTTATGAACCTGTATTTATTGGTACCGTTCGAGGTTCCGTACGCCTGCCCAAAGAAGGAAGTTGGAGTATGGTAGAAGTGGATCAATCGGGGAATGTTGGAAATTTAGCAGACGATAAAAATATTTCCGTGATTCGTAAAGGATTGAGAAAGAAAAATAAAATAGAAATGGAAATTCAGAACGAATCTTCTGAAGCCAAAATTGCTTTTCCCGATGCTTTGTTAAACAATGATATTCAAAAAACCTATGGAATTCTGCAAAACACAGAAAACCAAAAAATCTTATTTCGCGATCCATTTTTGAAGAAAGGGCAAGTAGGAAAATTATGGACCAATTATAAATCGGTTTTGGCTGATTCCTTTCATTTATTGGACAGCAAAGGACCTTTTCCAAATGTTGAAAAAGCCATTGAAATTCTGAATGATTCTCAGGTTTTGGATGTTCTTCCAAATTCCGAAGGAATTAAAAAAGTCATCAATTATACCTTACCCGATCAGTTCAAATGTAATTTGGTGGGTAAAGAAGGAGATCCATTCCGAATTTACATCAAATACGAAAGCAAAGAATCCGACAATACCTTGGTTAACTATGTGACCGATTCCCTTTCGGGAGGTGATAAATGGAAAAACGAAATGAATAATTTGAGCATTTTGGTTAATCTTTCCATTTTCGAACCTTTGCTTACAATCACTGGAAATTTTCAATCGGGAATTTCAGTGAAACCATCGCTCGAGAAAGGAAATGTTCCCCAATTGAAATTCAACAAAGAATTGGAAACGATTTATCAGATTCTGGAATTCTTGGACGAACTAAGTATGGACAAACCCGTTGAGGCAGTCAAAAAAGGCTTGAAAATCGCGATGAGTAATTCTTCCGATGCTTGGGAATACAAATTCAAAGCGAGTAAGGAAATTTCTTTGGTGCGTTTTCCGTTTGATCCTGTGAATTATAATTCGCCAACAACACCGCTCAAAATGGAAGCATTTTTCCGAGTGGGTTGTTATTTCAATCAACCGATTGTCATCCCAAAAACCATCAATCAACTCAAACCTTCTGCAGGTGCATTTATGGAATTGGGAGCGGAATTACGTGTGATGTGCGTTTCCTTGGCTGCTGCAACCATTTATGCTGTTGGAAAAGCGGAAGTTGGATTGGCAGCCGATTTGAACAATCCGCCAGCGCTCTATTTTAAATTTGGTTTTGGAGTGGAACTCAGCGTTGGTTTACCTGTAATTGGTAGTGTTTCGATTATGTATATGGTCGGAATTGACATCAAAATCAACAACAATGTAGTGGTGGGCGCTTATCTCTATTTCCGTGGTAGAGCCGAAATCGCGGGTGGTTTGGTGACAATTACCATCGCTATCGAAGCCAAAGGAAGTATCGAAAAAATTGGCAACGGACCTACCAATTGTATTGCCTCTTGCACCTTTGCACTCGACATCAGTATTGCCTTTGTCATCAACTTGAGTTTTACCGAAACTTGGGAAGAAAAACGCCAAATCTCCTAACTACTTAATCTGACTATTATGGAACCGATCCTTTTAAGTTTATTAACTTTTCCTCAAAAATATGAAGACGGAATTCTGTATTTCAATATCTTACTAATTCCAAGAAATATCAATCCCTTAACGCCTTTGAAAGCTGGATTGCCTGCATTTGTCGATGCGAATTTTCAATTTGAAACACATATCATCAATACTTTGGATGGCCCACCGATTCGGACCAATGTCACGAATACCTATTCGCCTGAAATCCTTACCAATTCTTCTGATTTACGAGAAGTTTGGATGGCTTTAAAAGATCAAATTGAAAAATCTGAACAAGTAAAAGTAGATGATGGTGAAACCGCCAATCCCAATGGGAAATTTGAAGCGGAAGCTGAAAAATATAAAAATGTTTCGATCAAGAAATATTTACCAGAAACCTATCGAAAAGCATTCAATTTCACTAAAGCCAGAACCAAATATGCCGTTTTGGATGACGAATATGAATGTGCTGTGAAGAATAAAAAACCGCAATTGGTCGATACAAGCACCGATCGCAACTTGATTTCTTGGGGGAAATTGGTGGCTTTTTGTTTACGAAATCCCAAATTAGCGGAAAAAGCAGGACTCATTTACCGATGTTCGATCCCCATTTCAGAAGATGAATTCAATGAAGGCGGATGGATGTTTACCGAATTTGCTCCTTCGGCTGATTTTGACCAAGTCGGACTGTTGAAATACGCAGCCAGAATTCCTGCATTGAAAGAAATTCGCGAAAACGAAGATGCTGAAAATCGCAAACGAAATTTATTTGCAGCAGTTGTTTTTCCGATTTCAGAAAATCCAGGTGTTTTTGCAGGTTTTGACCGAATTATGGCGGAAGCAATTCAATATGATGATGGCTTTGCCAAAATTGTGCATTCGCGTCAGCCGATCAACCAAGATTTTTTACAAGAAACCGACAAATCTAATCCGCCACAAATGGATTTTGGGGTGCAACTAGGATGGGACGATGAGCAACTTTCCATTTGGTACAATAGACAGATGCTTCGAAAAGAAGAGATTTCAGACGAATTTGTTGATACACCCTTGGGCGTTTTTGCCTATGCAATTGATGTGCGCGAATCAAAAGAAGGACAATGGAAATCCCAAAATAGCGTAGTGGCCAATGGCGATATTTTATTGAACGGTCAAGTTCCGCTGATGCAAAGAAATGAAGCACTCGAAATGGGAACAGAAGTTCACCCGATTTCTCACGGAAATTCTGTTGAGGACGGATTTTGGTTGCCAATGTATTATACGAATTGGATCGGAAAATCCTTGGCGATTCCAGACAAAGACGGACAAGAAATAAACAATCCTGAATTTGCGCAAACTCGCGTTTTCAATTCCACCGAAAATGCCCAGAAACTTCTTCCGAAACCTACTTTTTATCCGTATTCACAAGAAGAATCCGAAGCTTTGGAATTGCGTTATGGCATAGATTATCAATTCAGAGTTCGCTTGATGGATTTAACAGGTGGAGCCGCTTCCACTTCCGATGAACCCTTGAATGGCGGACAAAGCAATGTTTCTGAAATTCATTTTAAACGTCATATTGCAGCCGCTGCGATGCAGATCTTGAATGTGGAAAAAACCTTCAATTCACAAAGTTTTACAAATGATGGAATCCCCATCCAAGAAATCAATACAAGTATTTTAGAAAATTTGGTCGATGAAAGCAATCCAGTTTTGCGTTTCAAACGTCCGTTGTTGAGTTATCCGGCAGTTGTTTTCACGGGAAAATACAACGATCCAATTACCGATTTGAAAAATATTCTTCGAAACAATAATTCACCCAATCAGGATTCCAAACAAATTGGATTATTTGATCCTGATGTAGATTATATCAAAGTCAAAGTAGAGGTGAAGACCTTGGAAATGGACAATGTAAATTCCGAAAACGGAAAAGAACCTTATGTGAAATTGTATGAAAAAGAATTTCAGTTGCTTTCTTCCACCAATGATTATAGCCAAACTTTTGATTTGAATATTGTCTATCAAGATGATAAACAATTGAATTTTGTAACGGGATTTGATAATCAAGGAGCAGATAACGAATTGATTTTGCCTACTGCGCGAAATCTACGAATTACAATTTCCCCGATAATTAGTCAAGCCGATAATGATTATGCGGATGATTCGGTTCGAGAAGGGAAATCCATCGTTTTGACTTCTTTCAAGGCTTCACAAGTTGAACGAAATTTACTTTCACCAATTAAAGGCGGTTTCAAAGCATTTTACTTGCAGCCTACCAACGAATTTACCGCCATTAATGTCAATAAACCAACGACTGTTTCGCAAAGTTATTTGGTGGTGAAACAAGCCAAAGATTCGATTGAATTGACCAAAATAGCCGAAGAATTGAATTTAGAAACTCGGGGGATGACTTTATTGGGAACCGAAGGACATCGCGTTCATTTCGGTTGTAGTAAAGAGATTCGTCATTCGCTTGCGCCAGATTCTTCGTCTTTGATGATTTCGGAGAATTCAGAATTGTTCAACCAATGGATTTCTGCAGTTGATTTTAGTATTCAGCGCGATTGGGCTTGGGACGCATTGAAATTGGAAAGTATTTCCATTTATCGTTCCCATAAAAACGAAAAAGACAATGAATACGGAGAGGAATATTTAGCTGGAACTGTTCGAATTTTTGATACGGCCAATATGCAATTCATAAAAGGAGATGTTCAGCGAGATCATACGCGATTTGTGTTTTTGGACGCCATCGATCCGAAATTAATCAACAAGAAATTTCCAGACGAAATTTATGTGAAGTATCGAATTCAAGCCAATTTTAGAGAAGAATTCGAAGGAATTCCAAAAGACAAAGATTTTGAAGCAACCTTGCATTTACCGATTACAACGATTCCGCAACAAGTTCCCAAATTGGTTTCGGCTGGTATGGCACTTTCGCCTTATACTTATGATACAGAAAAATATTCCTATTCCAATTCGCGTCAACGCTTTTTGTGGTTGGAATTTGAAGAACCTCCGATCAATCCAGATGATACCTATTATGTTCGTGTGTTAAACAATGCACCCGATCCTTTGTTGTGCAGAATTAGTGAGGAATTGATTCAGTTTGAAAACCAAGATAAGCCGTTTCATTTGGATGCCGAAAAGATGCGCATCATAGTTCCTGGAATGGATAATGATTATGGTGGAATTGGTTTGATGCAAGAATTAATTCCAGAAAATACGCCCAATGGAAGACCTGGGACGATTTATATGGTGCCTCTTCCCGTTGGTATGCACGCCAATAGCGATGAATTGTTTGGGTTTTTTACCTATGAAATTCGAGTAGGGCATAAGAAAGAATTTTGGAGTACTTCCCAAGCCAGATATGGAAGACCTTTGAAAGTGAATTCTGTTCAACATCCTGCGCCAGAATTGATTTGCAATGCCTATCGAAATACCAAGGGAACTTCCGAATATCAGATCGTTAAAGGTCAAAATGTTATTAAAAAAATCAAACGAAAAGAATTGGTCATTACAGCGCCTTTTGCCAATGCCGTTTTGAATGGGAAAAATGTGGCAGCCTTTCCGCCTCAAACGAGTCTTTGGTATTTGTTATACACCCAAGTTTTACAAGCGGATGGAAAGTCGTATCGAAACTTATTAATCGACTCGGGGAATATTCCCTATAAGGTTCGAAAAAATAAGATTTCGTCTCAATTTAATTCGAGTTTTGAGAAGGAAGATGGAACAAGATATGGTGTTGCGTATATCCCAATAAAAGAAATTCAAGAGAAATTGGTGAAACTCAATTTGTCGAAATCCAATCCTATCAGCGTATTGACGGTAGAGATGTTTCCAATGGATAATGAATGGCAATTTTTGCCTCGCAAAGGAAGCGAGTATAATGGAGAACTTGAAGATCGTGTGTTTGTGGAAAAATTCAGGAATCAAAAATTGTATAATCCGTTGACTGAACATCTCGGTTCCTACCGTATTTATCGTTCTTCGCCATTGGTTTCAGTAGAAGATATTTGTTGCGATGATTGTTAATTATTGTGGAGGTTTTAGGAAGCTCAAGTTTATCAACAATGGTTGATAAAGATTAGTAATTAGTTCGGTTAAAAATCGTAATTTTCCTCAGTCTTTTTTATTTGAAATTTTTAGGTCTGAGGGAAATTATCATATTATTTTTCGTTGTTACTTATTACTATACAACGAAAAAAAATAAGTAATTTTGGGCTTCATTAAAATTCACCGCAAACAAACATATGAATACACAAAATTTTTCACTTCGCCACATCGGAACTTTATCGAATGATGCGGCTGAGATGCTTTCTGTTATTGGAAAGAATTCTATTGACGAATTAATCAACGATACAATGCCAGCTGAAATCCGATTCCAAAAACCATTGGATTTGCCCGATGCATTGTCTGAATATGAAATTTTACAGCACTTACAAGAATTAGCTGGAAACAATAAAAAAGCGAGAAGTTTCATCGGGTACGGATATTACCGCACGATTTTGCCTTCTCCCATCCAACGTAATATTTTGGAAAATCCAGGATGGTACACAGCTTACACACCTTATCAAGCGGAAATCGCGCAAGGTCGTTTGGAAGCTTTGTTGAATTACCAAACGGTGGTTTCTGACTTGACTGGATTGCCAATGGCCAACGCATCTTTGTTGGACGAAGCGACTGCTTGTGCAGAAGCGATGCATATGACTTTTGAGTCACGACCAAGAGAATTAAAAGCAGCGAACAAATTTTTCATCGCTGAAGATATTTTCCCACAAAGTTTAGCGGTTTGTGAAACCAAAGCTAGCGGATTGGGAATTGAAATAGTTGTTGGAAACCCATTGGACTTTGAGTGGGACGAAACCTTTTTCGGTGTTTTGTTGCAATACCCAGGGAAATCAGGTCGTGTGTATGATTACACCGAATTGATTGGAAGCTTGAAAGCAAAAGGAATCCAAGTTACAGTTGCGACTGATTTGATGGCGTTGACCTTGTTGAAATCTCCAGGAGAAATGGGAGCAGATGTTGCGGTGGGAACTTCACAACGTTTCGGAATTCCGATGGGTTATGGCGGACCTCACGCTGCATTTATGGCTTGTACGGAAGATTACAAACGTCAAATTCCTGGTCGTATCATTGGGGTTTCTCAAGATCGAAACGGAAAATTTGCGTTGCGTATGGCATTGCAAACTCGTGAACAACACATCAAACGCGAACGTGCAACGTCAAACATCTGTACAGCTCAGGTTTTATTGGCGGTGATGGCTGGAATGTATGCGGTTTACCACGGAAAATCTGGATTGGAATTCATCGCACAAAACATTCACCAAAAAGCAGTTCGTTTGTACGATGCGTTGAATGAATTAGGATACAAAACGATTCATTCATCTTTCTTTGATACCGTTCAAATCGAAGCGGAAGGAATTACCAAAGAAGCATTTGAATCCAACGATCTATTAGTGAATTTCTTTGAAGAAGGAAAAATCAGCATTTCAATGGATGAGGTTGTTTCGGAAGAAGAATTGACGAAATTGATTGAAGTTTTTGCTTCGATCAAAGGAAAAACCATCGGAAAAGTTGAATTCAAAGAAGGAAGAATTCCTGCTGAATTGGTTCGTAGTTCTGAATTCTTGACCAACGAAGTATTCAATTCCTATCATACAGAAACGGAATTGATGCGTTACATCAAACGTTTGGAGCGTAAAGATTTGGCGTTGAATCATTCAATGATTGCGTTAGGATCTTGTACGATGAAATTGAATGCTGCAGCGGAAATGTTCCCATTGAGTTGGAGCGGATTCAATGCTGTTCATCCATTTGTTCCAAAAGAATATGCAGCTGGATACCAAGAATTGATTTCGAATTTAGAAAACTATTTGTCTGAAATCACCGGATTTGCAGCGACTTCTTTGCAACCGAATTCTGGTGCGCAAGGAGAATATGCAGGTTTGATGGTGATTCGTTCGTATCAAATCGCAAATGGAGAAGGTCATAGAAATGTCGTGATCATCCCGGAATCTGCACACGGAACCAATCCAGCTTCTGCTGCAATGGCGGGAATGAAAGTGGTTGTTGTGAAAAACAAACCAACCGGTGAAACCGATGTAGAAGATTTGAAAGCGAAAATCGAAACACATAAAGAAAATTTATCGGCTTTGATGATCACGTATCCGTCTACATACGGTGCGTTTGATGCGAACATCAAAGAAGTAACGAATTTAGTTCACGAAGCAGGTGGACAAGTCTATATGGATGGTGCGAATATGAATGCACAAGTTGGATTGACGGCTCCAGGAATGATTGGGGCAGACGTTTGTCACTTGAATTTGCATAAAACATTTGCGATTCCACACGGTGGAGGTGGACCTGGTGTTGGACCAATCTGTGTGGCGAACCATTTAGCGCCTTATTTGGGTATGCACCCATTGATTGAAACAGGAGGAAAGGATTCTGACACGGTATATTCGGCAGCGCCTTATGGATCATCTTTGATCTTGACGATTTCTTACGCATACATCCGTATGTTGGGAACGGAAGGATTGACGAATTCTACGAAACATGCAATTTTGAATGCGAACTACTTGAAAGCGCGTTTGGCGAATTATTATGATGTATTGTACACGAACTCTAACAATGTGGTTGCACACGAATTCATCTTGGATTTCCGTCCGTTTAAGAAATTGGGAATTGAAGTGACCGATATTGCGAAGCGTTTGATGGATTATGGATTCCACGCGCCAACGGTTTCTTTCCCTGTTGCTGGAACTTTGATGATTGAGCCAACGGAATCGGAATCAAAAGCGGAATTGGATCGTTTTGCTGAGGCATTGATTCAAATCAAAGCAGAAATTGATGAGATTGCGAACGGTGATTATCCGCAAGATGATAACGTATTGAAGAACTCTCCGCATCCGTTGCATACGGTAACGGCAGATGAGTGGAATTTCCCTTATTCGAGAGAGAAAGCGGCTTATCCGTTGGAGTGGGTGAGAGATCGTAAGTTCTTTACGCCAGTTGCACGAATTGATGATGCGTTTGGAGACAGAAACTTGATTTGTACTTGTCCGAGCATTGAGTCGTATATGGATTAATCTTTTTTTAGATATAGAATGAAAACCTCCTTAGGAAACTTGGGAGGTTTTTTGTTATGACAAGAATTCAATATCTAAAGAATTGGGAATAATTACTTGGAATTTTTACTTGCAATTCGTATAACTTTGATATATTTCAAAAATAATTATCGTTAAGTCACGAACAAGAAAATGAGTTTTTTCACCTATCATTTAATTAATCTTTCAATTTTCGATTCAATCAAACTTTTGATTTCACCTCCGAAATCAAAAAATATAAAAGGATTGATTCATGTCGAAACGATGTCAGTAATGAATTTAGGTTCTCCGATTATTTCGAAATCAAGATTTATTTCAAAAGATGTGGTTGTGTTTGCGCAATGGGAAAATGAAGAAATTTTTCAGGATTTTTTAAATCATCATTCAATTGGGAAGATTTTGAAAAATGGTTGGTTTCTAAAACTTGAATTTCTAAGACAATGGGGGAATATTTCTGGGTTTCAAATTCAAAATAATAATTCGCAAGATGCTTCTGATATAAATCCAGTAGTAGCTGTTACGCTTGCAAGAATGAAGTTTAAAGAGATTCCAAGATTTCTTCAATGGGGGAGGCCTGTTGAGAAATTGGTAAGAGATCATACGGGTACTAATTTGTCATTGGCTTCGATTCGTCATCCGAATTTAGTATCCACATTTTCAATTTGGAAGACTCAGAAGGAAATGACTGATATGGTTCGGGGACATAGCCATGTTCCTGACCCCAAACGACATAAAAATGCCATGATCGAACGAAATAGAAAAGATTTTCATTATGAATTTACAACGCTGAGATTTCGAATTTTGGATGAATTTGGAATTTGGAAAGGCAAATCTGATTATTCGGTAAATCAATAGTTGAGAAATGAATTTCGCCTATACCATGCAAAAATTCCAAGATTGGTTTACCCAACAATGGATTATAATTTGGGGAAGAAAACTAAATCCAAAAGACATTAATTGGCTTATGGGGCCATTTGGGGAAATGGAAGGAATTGGCGAAAATTTCATTCAAGAACTTGCGCAAAGTGAAGATTTGGAAATACTAAGAAATTGTCAATCAGTGGGATTATTAAATTCAATGGATTTATTAAAACTACCCCAAGAAGATCTTACTCGATTATCAAAAGGAGTGATTCAGTTTTATGAAAATACATCTGAGTATGGTTTTAAATTTAAGGTTAATTGGAATCTATCTTTTAAAATTTTTGGAATACTAATCAATAAATTATTTAGCCAACGAATCAATCAATTAAACATTCCATCTAGTCAGCCAGCTGATTCGCAAGAAATCTCAAGTGAATTGATTCAATTGATTGATAAACATTCAAAAGAAGTAAACTATACCATTTGGTTGCGAAAACTAAAATCATCGGGACAAATTATCTACTCAGGAATTTATGGGATATGTGAAATTCCTTCTGGAACGATTTGTATTAAAGCAGTTTTTCCATTACCTAAGGGAAATGCGACCATCATATTGAAACCTAAAGTGGGAGAGAAAGGTGAATTAATATTGCAGTCTATTGGAAAGAAATTTGGAGATCCAGGATTCTATTTTCTTTTAAGTGATTCAAAAAACTCAATTTGGTCACTTTATCATTCTAGTTTTAGTGACGAATTAATGATTCATGAAAAAAATCAGAAGCTTTATGCGATTCAAACGTTGAGATTATGGAATTTTAGAGTAGTAACCTTTCAATACGAAATTGAAAATCGTTAAAATTCATCGGGTTTGATCGAATTTTTTTAAGATTTTTCATTGTTCGACCTCGCTGAAGTCGTTTTTCTTCATTGTTTGTGTTTCTATAGCTATTTGACCTCGCTGAGGTCTTTTTTTTGTAGTTCTATATTTTAATTTTGAGAATGGGATTTTCTGTGCTTCGACAAGCATGACTATAGGCCTGAATAGTTATAAAGTATCTCGCGTGAGGAAAAATCTTTTCCCCAGCCCTTCCTTCGACTTCCGATAGCTATCGGGACAGGATGACTGGGAGGATTTTTCCGTTCGACTTCTCTGAAGTCGGTTTTCATCATTGTATGTGTTTTTACAGCTATTTGACCTCTCTGAGGTTTTTTTGGGGGGATTGCTTCCCCCGATAGTTATGGGGGTGGCAATGACTGGGTGGCAATGATAGTATTGTTTTAAGGTATTTCGCGTGAGGGAGTGTAGTGGAAACCCCGCAGACGACGAAGGAGGCGAGGAGTTGTAACGGAAAGCCCGACCGCGGCTTGGCTCGTCAGCAAACGAGACAAGACGTGGGCACGCCCCGATAAGGAATTGACTCTTAATTTTTTGTGTGAATTATTTTGCAAGTTGTAAAATTTGTTGGAGTTTTGCCGGCTTGTTTGAACCTAAAATAAGCTTGAAGAAGCAAAAAAAGAGATGAGTATGCAGAAGAATCAGTTGTGGAAAGGTGTGTTGATGGTAGGATTTGGCGCGAGTATCTATGGTATGCTGGCGACTTTTGTGAAGATTGCTTACAAAGAGGGATATACGACGGCTGAGGTGACTACTTCTCAGTTTGTGATTGGTATTTTGGGGTTGTTGGTATTGAATCTGATCCAAACCGCAACTGCGAAAAAGCCATTGGCGAAACCCTTGAAGAAGGATGTTTTTCGCTTGATCCTCGCAGGTAGTTCTCTTGGTTTTACGAGTTTGTTTTATTATCTGTCGGTTCAGTACATCAATGTTTCGATCGCGATTGTGTTGTTGATGCAGTCGGTATGGATTGGGGTTGTGGTGGAAAGTATTTTAACGAAACGCTTCCCTACGACACGAAAAATTGTTTCGGTTGTTTTGATCTTGTTTGGGACGGTTTTGGCGACGAATCTTGTACAAACAGATGTCGAGATGGACTGGCGCGGTATCTTTTGGGGTATGATGGCGGCTTGTTCGTTCTCTACGACGATGTTTACGGCCAATAGAATCGGGAATTATCTTCCGGTTTTTAGAAAGAGTTTTCTGATGTTGATTGGTGGTCTGGTGGTCGTGATGACGTATTCGTTCTTTGCGCAAATGGGTCCGCATCTATTTGATGGAGTACGTGAACTCTATGTGTCGAATGGTTGGAGTTTGGAGAATGTTCGCGCTTTTGATGCTTCGATTTTCTGGAAATTTGGGATCTTTTTGGCGGTATTTGGAACGATTTTGCCTCCGATTTTGTTCAATCTTGGTTTCCCGAAAGTGGGCTTGGGATTGGGTAGTATTTTGTCTTCTTTGGAGCTTCCTGTTTCGGTTTTGTTTGCTTATATCTTACTTGGCGAACAAGTTTTGGCGATTCAATGGTTGGGGATTGCGTTGATTTTGTCTGCCATTGTGTATATGAATTTGAGTCCAAAGAAAAATATTTCTTAGTCCATTCTTTTTTTGATAGAAGAGTACGTATAGGATTTTTTGTTTGGCAAATTGTCTAAATGCGTTCTAAATTATTGAACGATAGAATAATTCATTTGTATTCTTAGGTTTACGCTTTTTTAATAATTAGTTTTGAATAAAAACTTATTATGCGTAAAGCTTTTCTATTCTTTATATTTTGTAGTTTCTTTATTCATTTGGGTTTTGAATCTAAAACCATAAGTCCATTTGAAAAGGCAGAGGAAATATATTTGAAAGCCTATACAATTGGAGACTTTTCTGAACTTCCTATTGCAGATTCTATCTTTGGCACTTATTATAAGGAAAAGGAGTTTGCCAACGCCACTAAACAAGATTTGAAAGCGTTGGTTTATAGTCTTCACATTCACGCTTTCAAAAGAGATTATAGTCAGAACCTCGAACTGCAGAATCAGGATTTGGATTTGATCGAGAAAACTCTGACTGAGAATTCTAAATTGAAAACTGAGCATTTGGATTTGTATGTTCAATTGATGTTTCTCAAGCAGCAAATTTTTATGATTCAAGGGCAAGAAAATGCGCACATAAGCTTGGAGGAATTGGCAAGAACCTATCAGAACAATCCGTCTGTTGCCAAGAATACGATGGGTTTGCTATATGAGTCTTTGGGTAAATGGTATTATCGACAGAAAAATTTTTCCACTTCTGCTTATTATTGTAAGCTAGCATTGGAGAGTTACGAAAATCGATGGAAGCATAGGAAATATGCCTTAATGCAATATTTGGGTGGTGGTTATTATAATTATGACAAAATAGATAGTTCTCTCTATTATATGAAAGAAGCCTACGAAGGATATAAAAGTATTGAGAATAATACAAGTCAGGCAACATTAAGAAGGGGGGAATTGGCATTTAATATTGGTATGATCTATCAAGGAAAAACAGGTGATTATCATGAATCTGAATCATATTTGCTAGAAGCAATTGAATGGGAGACTGATGCAAATGGAGAAGCAAGTCCCACGCTTATCACGTACAATGCTTTATTGGCAGATACCTATTTTACCATTCGAGATATTCAAAAGGCAGAATTTTACGCTTTGAAGGCTTATTCGCTTGCCAATGAAGTAATCAAGACTGAAAGTGTTTATTTGAAATCTTTGGCTTCTATGTCTTTGTCAAGAATTTATACGCAAAGAGGTCATTATGATTTGGCTAGAGAATTGATGCAAAAGGTTTTGGTCGAAAGCCTTGATTTTTACGGAAAGGACGATAAGTTTACAACTCAAGTTTACTTGGACTTTGCGGTAATTGAGGAAATGGCGGGTAAACTAGAGGAAGCAGAATACTATTGTCTTTTGGCGGTAGAATCTGCCCAAGCTTCAGGCCGAATTTATTCAATATCTTCTGCTTACGATCGAATCACAAAGATTCATGTAAAAAATAAAAATTTTGAAAAGGCTCTTCATTATGCTTTACTCGATTATGAATTGATTAATCAACATTTGGATGATGATTTCAAAATAAAGGCAATAAGTTGTCTGGAACTTAGTGAGATTTATCTTGGATTGAATCAACTACCAGAAGCCATACAGTTTTTAGAAAAGACAGAAGAAATATTGAAAGGTAAAACCAATACTCATTTGATGGAATTGGATATTTTGGCGATTAAGAA
This sequence comes from Moheibacter stercoris, assembly GCF_040545805.1. Lineage (NCBI taxonomy): Bacteria > Pseudomonadati > Bacteroidota > Flavobacteriia > Flavobacteriales > Weeksellaceae > Moheibacter > Moheibacter stercoris. The sequence goes on along the minus strand of NZ_JBEPMO010000006.1, from coordinate 47,602 downwards.
TGCTATTTTGCTGAAGAATTATGAAACTTCTGGTTCGATAGACAATTTGCAGAAAGCTCATTCAAACATAGATCAATTGATTGAATTGATCATCAAAGGAAAGTCTGAATACAAATACCAAGATTCAAAACTTTTCTATAGCCAAAGTGTTTCAAAGCATATTGAAGGCTCGCTTGAATTGGCAGCTGAGTTGCATCGCGTTTCTCCCAGCGCAGAGGTTTACAATACTCTCTTTAAGTTGATGGAAATCAATAAATCGACAATTTTGATTGATGGAATGTTGGATTCAGAAATAAAAACGCAAACTGGTGTACCACAATCCGTTTTGGAGGAGGAGAAAGAAATTGCTAAGAAATTGGGTGAGTTGAATAGGAAAATTTCTCGCGCAGAAATGGATAGTTTGTTTGATCAAAATGAACTAAAAGTTTTGTTGGATGATCGAATCAATATGAATGCGAAAATGGAGGGAATTCAAGATTATTTGAAGAAAAACCATATGAGTTATTACGAATCTAAAAACTTGATTTTGTCTGAAAACATTCAGTATTATCAAACCCATGCCTTGAATGAAAATCAAGGGTTTTTGGAATATTTCGTGGGTGAGAATTCTATGTATCGATTGTTTGTAACGAAAAATCATATCGACTTTGTTTCACTTCCGAATTTTGAAGAAATAGAAAAGCAGACCGACCTTGTGATCAATCATTTGGTACAAAGAAAGCCAATTGAGCAATCTGTTGTTTCTATTGCTAAGCATTTGCTTCCAGAAATTCCAGACAACATCGAGGATTTGGTGATCATCGCTGATAAAAATTTGGCCCAATTGCCTTTTGAAATTTTGCCTTATGGTGAATCGAATTTGTTGGAGCGTTTTAATCTTAGTTATGCGGGTTCTGTTCAGTTATTTACTTTGCAAAATCAGATGGAATCGAAGAGAAGAACATCGGTAAATTGGTTGGGCTTTGCACCAGATTTTGTGAAGCAACCTTTGCCGAATAACAAATTGGAAGTACAGAAAATAAAGGATTTGATCAAAGGAAAAGAGATCACGGGTAAAGTGGCGACAAAAACAAGTTTCTTACAGGAAGCACCCAAAGCTTCTATTTTGCATTTGGCAACGCATTCTGAAATTGATCCTCTCAATCCTATGTTGAGTAGAATGTATTTTTATGCTGATGACGAGACTGAAGGCGAATTAACTGCCTCAGAAATCTACAATATGAATTTGAATGCAGATATGATTGTCTTGAGTGCTTGTAATACTGGTCTAGGGATGAATGAATCGGGAGATGGTGTTATGAGTTTGTCGCGTGCCTTTACATATGCTGGTATTTCCTCTACTGTGATGAGCCTTTGGAAAGTATCGGACAAAGAAACTTCTGAACTGATGGTGATGTTTTATGAAAACCTAAAACAAGGCCAAACAAAAAACGAAGCTTTGCGTAATGCAAAGTTGAGTTATTTGAAAACAGTCAACGAACCAGAACTTTTGCACCCCTATTATTGGGCAGGATTTGTTGTCACAGGCAATGTTGCGCCCATAAAGGAAGATTCCTTCTCTTGGTGGTATGTCACAGCAATATTGGGTCTATTGAGTGGCGGATTTTTCTTATGGAAATCTAAAGCTGATCGAGTAGTTGCTTAACTTGATCTTGTCGATAGTTGCCCAAATCTTGTAAACTTTGCAAGGACTTTTTGGCTTCTTCAGTATTTTGGATTTTCAATTGAGCAAGCGCTAAATACCATAGAGATTTTTCTTTGAATTCCTTGGACCAATCTGTGTTTTTAAGTAAGGATATCGCTTCTTGGGTTTGTCCCTCAATTTCTAAATAAGACATGGCTTGATAAAAAAGAGCATATTCTTTTTGATTGGTTTTGTATAGGTCTGAAAATAGGGCAACAGCTTGCTTGAATTCCTTGTTCTCGTACGCTTGAAATGCTTTTGTTTCCAAGTTGGTATCTTGGTTATCACCACGTACAACGGGCGCAACTAAATTGGGATAGGTTTCGTAGTATTGGGTGTATAAATCCTCTGAATTTTGTAGGGAATTCATCATGAAATAAGTCCCAAATCCAAGAATTAATATAGCTGCAGCGACATATTTCCAATTCAATTGAAAGGTTGGCTTTACTTGTTTTTGACTTTCATGGATCCTCAGTTTTTCTTTCAACTCCATTCTTTGATTTCGTTGAAATGCAAGTTTTAAATTCTTTCTAAAGGTAAATTCCTCTAAAAATTCAGCATCTGATTTTAAAAGTTCCTCCATCAATAGACGCTCTTCTTCGGTTTGCGAATTTTCAAAATAACTAGTTATTAAATGTTCTTTGTCCATTAGGATGGTATTATCAAGTTTTTTAAATTTTTTATACAACGAGATTTTTGGCTTTTTGCCACATCTTTATTCTCATAACACATAATTTCAACAATTTCATCAAGATTTTTCTCCTCGTAATAAAATAGCCGCAATAGTTCTTCGCATTTACCACCCAATTTTTGAATGGCATTTTGTAGAAGTAAAATGGATTGATTGTCTTGTTCTACTTCTTCCATTTCTAAATTAAAATCAAAATCTTTTGATTGTAGTTCATCCATGAAATCAACGTTTACAATTTTTTTATTGTCTTTCAGTTTGTTGTACACCATGTATTTTCCGATAGCGAAAAAATAGGTTTTCACATTGCTTTTCAAATTGTCTAGTTTGCCTTTTTTGGCATGTTCACTTAAGGCAATAAAAGCATCTTGGTAAATATCCAAAAGGTCATCAGCAGGCAGTCCATATTTGTTGGCATATTGAAAAAACGCCGGTTTATAGAAATCATATATTTTAAATAAAGCCTCCTCTCTGTTGCTTTTCAAATATTTTTTTACGTCTTCATCTACCATTTAGTGTAAGTATTTTAAAAAGGTAAGCATTTTTCTTCTTCGTTTACTTTTTTGGTTTTTTACCACTAAGAAGTAAACTCTTGTTTTATGCGGACTATCTCGCAGAATCTTCTGCAAGTTAATCTTAAAAATAATTCCGCACAAAAGCAAAAGAATTTAGTGTTTTATAATTTAAAATTGTTTTTGTATCAAAAAGAATGAGGTTGCCTAAAACATGGCTAAATGTTCACTAGGCGTTTTGGGCAGCCCTTTTTTCATAAGTTGAAGCGGTGTTTTTCTAAAAAAGAAAAATTCTTTTGAAATATGTGTTTACTTTTTTTCTTATTCCACACTAAATAGATGTAAACAAATTTTATAAACATTACACAAATGAAAAAATTGATTTTAAGTGCAATGATCCTATTCACAGGAAATGGCCTTTTGAATGCACAAAATGACTCCAACATTGGATTGATGTTCGGCTTTGGAAGCGAAATCGATCGATTTGCGATTGGAGTCATTGGAGAATTTTCCATTATGGACAATCTATCTATATCACCCAACTTCCTTTTTTATTTCCCAGAAAAATACCATTACATCACCAATAATTTTTGGGAAGTTAATGGAAATATCAACTATTATTTTATCAATAACGAATCCATGGGCGTTTATGGCTTAGGAGGATTGAATTATACGCATGCCTCTGTCAAAGCAGATTTTATGGGTATTTCCGATTCTGATTCAGAAGGGAAATTTGGAGCAAATTTAGGTGGAGGATTTAAATATCATCTGTCCAATAAGTTTGCGCCATTTGCTGAACTTAAATATGTAATCAGTGATTATGATCAGGTAGTAGCCATGATTGGAATGAAATACAAATTTTAACCTATATACCCCTTAACATTAATTTTATGAAAAATGTAAACTTATTTACCAACCGAGCGATTAGATATTTATTTATTTTTTCAATCTTAGGATTATTTTCAGCTTGTACATCTGACGATGATTCTTCTGACCCAATCTTAGAAGAATTTAATGAACCCATTGTTTTGGATTGTAATTTCTTCAAAGAAGCTAGAGTTTTGACCAACGACCCTTATGCTCCTGTAGATTATATTGTGACTTGTGTGATGCATGTTACTGCTCCTATTAAAATTGAGCCTGGTGTTGTAATAGAATTTGAAGAAGATGCGGGACTAGAAGTGGATGATTTCCATACTGCTAATGGATCTATTTCAGCTATGGGTACAAGTACTGAACCTATTATAATGAGAGGTACCGCTAACAATAGAGGTTGGTGGAGAGGTCTTATGATCGATAGCAACAGTTCGCTTAACGAACTGAATCATACCCAAATTTTTGATGCAGGAGGAAAGAGCTTCAATAGCAATAATGACAAAGGTGCTATTATTGTGTGGGCAGATTCTCGTTTGAAAATGACAAATTCTTTGGTGTCAAATAGTGATTCTTATGGTATCAATGCTACCTATACCTCAAGTATACTGACAATTGAAAATAACAAATTTACCAACAACAAAGCACCAGCAGTTGTAAATCCGGGATACCTCAATGCTATGAATAACACCAATCAATTTTCAGGAAATATCGATGATTTTGTATACGTAGATCCTTATGGAGAACCAATCAAAACTCCAACAACTTGGTACAAATTGGATGTTCCATATAGCGTTATATCAAACGCAGTTAAACAAGTAATTGTAAGAGATCTTCTAACGATTCAACCAGGTGTTGAGATTGAATTTGGAGCTGAAACTTCTTTATTGATTCACGAAGATGGTGGAGGAATTAAAGCTGTTGGAACATCTGCTGATCCTATTATATTTTCTGCAGTTTCAAAAGTTGCAAAAGCTTGGAAGGGGATCTATGTTTCAAGTGAACACGCAGTCAATGAAATTGGGCATGCTGAAATCCGTTATTCAGGTTTGAATGCTCCTCAAGCTAATATTTGGCTTTGGTATAATAGTTTTTTGAACGTTCACAATGTAAAGTTTATGAGTTTCAATGGATGTGGAATTAACTATCGTCTGCTTACAGGTCAGTCAAGTAATCCGAATTTAACCATTGGAGATAATGTGACAGCAGACAATGGTTGTACAACAAATATTTGGTAACCCCTATATGTCCTTTAACAGATATCAATCAAAACAAGAAGGCTGTTAATTCAGCCTCTTGTTTTTTAAATTACTCTTACTATGAAACAAATTGCAGTTATTGTCAGTTTATGTTTTTTCTTCAGTTGCAAAAATGAAGGAACCCAGTCAAAAGAACAAGAATTAGGAGTTGCCTCCAAAAGTATTTCTTTAAACTGCTTAGGAAGTTTGGATTATACGTATACGCAACTATTGCCCGTTGAGAATCTAGCTGAACTCCTAGGTTTATCCATCAATGATTTTGAAATCAAAACAACTGACAGAAAGGATCAATATGGTAACGCCTATTATTTCTGGAAGAGTGATCGCCCAGAGGTACAAAGCCCCGTAAGCGAACACATTTTCTTACCCGATGATAATTTCGTAGGTATTTCAAACTTGAGCGCTTATAATTCTGAAATGAAATCTGCAGAAATCCTTGACGCCTTTGACAGGGCATACAAAGTGCTAAGTGACGAAGAAATTGCCCAAATTGAAGAAAATCTGAATCAGCATTTGGAATCGAGATCAGAAGAGGAAAAATCATCTGTTCAAGGATTGATGACTGCTCGAACGAACTTTAATTTCAGAAACATAGAAAATCTTGGTGATAAAGCATATTGGAGATTTAGTGAAGAAAAGGGAGGAGAGTTGGTTACACTTTTTGGAAACGAAAAGTTTTCCATTCAAACTAAAATAAGTCTTATCGAAAATGAAAACCTAGATTTAGCCAAAAAAATGTCGCAAAGTGTAATGGATAACTGTAAATAATTTTGAATTCGTTTGTACGACTATTCACAGTAGGTTGGCTAATATTTCGATAATAAGAAAAGAACCACCGCTTGGGTAGTTCCTTCAACTTTTTTCTTGTGTGCTTTGTGTCTTCTTTGTGCACCTTGTGTTTGGGAAATTTAACTACAAAGTTCACGAAGGTTTTTCACAAAGGGCACAAAGGAGTTTCAAGGGTGTAATTACTGGAAAATATTTCCGCAATTTTCACATTTGTTATAATTTTTTGAAACTTTCATAAAAGAAAAACTTTTCAGTATGCCTATTAAATTGGATGTAATATTTTCTTTGATAGCCTCGGTTAAATCTTTGGAGCCGCAATTGGGACAAGCTTGAAAATAATCATCGGTTTTAATAATTTCTACGGATTTGTCGAAATTTTCTTCGTCTACCCAAACTTCTAAATGTTCCGAATAATTGGTTTGCCCATCTTGTTCGATTCCCATTCCCGATAAATAATAAGGAATATTATTTTCTTCTAATAAAAGCAAGAATTTGTCGGAATCTGAAAGGAATTGGTATTTGGCTAGAAGTTTTCTGGACATTGGAAAATTTTGAATTCAAGATACAAAAAAAAGAACCACCATTTCAGGTAGTTCTTTTACTATTTTATTGTGCGCTTTGAGCCTTCTTTGAGTTCATTGTGTTAGAAAATTTAAACCACAAAGAGCACAAAGGATTTTCACAAAGGGCACAATGTTTTATATAGCCGAAACAAATAATCCTGCATCGGTTTTCTCTACTTGCGCGACTTTATTTGCTGTTAATTCTTTGATGGATTTGTCCCATTTTTTACCAGAAAGTCCTGATTGAGTTTTCAACTCATTCAAGTCCATATTTCCAGCTTTGGTTAAAATTTCCAAAACTGCTTTGGCTTCGTCACTCAACGCAATTTGTTTTTTCTCTGGTCGCATCTGTGGGAAGAACAAAACTTCTTGGATGGATGCATTGTTGGTCAAGAACATGATCAAACGATCCATTCCGATTCCTAATCCGGAAGTTGGAGGCATACCGTATTCCAAAGCACGTAAGAAATCTTGGTCGATGAACATTGCTTCGTCGTCTCCTTTTTCGGACAATCTCATTTGTTCTTCGAAACGTTCTCTTTGGTCGATTGGGTCATTTAACTCTGAATACGCATTGGCGATTTCTTTTCCACAAACCATCAATTCGAAACGTTCTGTAATACCTTCTTCTGAGCGGTGCATTTTGGTCAATGGCGACATTTCAACCGGATAATCGGTGATGAAAGTCGGTTGAATGAAGTTTCCTTCACATTTCTCTCCAAAAATTTCATCGATCAATTTTCCTTTCCCCATGGTATCGTTGACTTCGATTCCCATAGAAATAGCCGCTTGACGAATTTCGTCTTCTGATTTTCCGTAGATATCGAAATCGGTGTATTTCAAAATTGCATCTCGCATTGAAACACGTGGATACGGAGCTTTCCATTCGATTTCATGTTCGCCGAAAGTAGATTTCGTTGAACCATTGACCGCAACTGCACAATGTTCCAATAATTGCTCGGTGAAATCCATCATCCAGTTATAATCTTTGTAGGCAACGTAAATTTCCATTGCGGTAAATTCAGGATTGTGGGTACGGTCCATTCCTTCGTTACGGAAGTTTTTGGAGAATTCGTAGACACCGTCAAATCCGCCTACAATCAATCTTTTTAAATATAATTCGTTGGCAATACGTAAATATAACGGAATATCCAAGGCATTGTGGTGCGTCATAAAAGGTTTTGCCGCAGCACCTCCAGGAATGGATTGAAGAATTGGTGTTTCTACTTCCATGTATTCTCTGGCATTGAAAAATTCGCGCATCGCATTGAATAATTTGGTGCGTTTGATGAATATTTCTTTGACGTGCGGATTTACGACCATATCCACATAACGCATTCTGTAGCGTAATTCTGGATCGACAAATGCATCGTGTACATTTCCTTCGTCATCGGTTTTTACGATTGGAAGTGGTTTCAATGTTTTGGTTAACAATGTTAATTTGGTAACGTGCACTGAAATTTCTCCTACTTTGGTTTTGAATTGGTATCCTTCGATTCCAATAAAATCTCCGATGTCCAATAATTTTTTGAAAATGGTGTTGTATTCGGTTCCTTCTTCATCGGTAGAGATGTCGTCACGGGAAACATAAATTTGGATTCTTCCTTTGCTGTCTTGGATTTCGGCAAAAGAAGCTTTTCCCATAATACGAACCGACATTAAACGTCCTGCAATCTTGACCTTCTTTCCTTCTTCGTAGTTCTTCAAAATTTCTTCTGATGTAGAAGTTACTTCAAATTCGGCAGCAGGGTAGGGTTCTATGCCTAAGTCTCTTAGCTGCGCTAATTTCTCACGACGAATGATTTCTTGTTCTGTTAATTGCATTGTTTAAAATTTTCAAGTTGCAAAGGTAGGGTAGAAATTAGAATTTTTGGGGTTGTCGAGGTGTAATTTCTAGAAATATCCAAGAGTTTTGACCCAAAAAAACGTCCAAAGGATGATTTTGGACGTTTTTATTTGAAATTGTATTGCTTTTAGGCAATGAATCAATTTTTATTTTTTCTTGTAGAATTCGATGCTTTCTAAAATTTGAATCAAGTAACGTTCAATTGTTTCGTTCCATTCGTAAAGAGAGATATCAAAAGCAATGCGTTCGTTGTTATTTAATTTCGATTCAGCATTTAAGAAAACATTGTAAATATCCATTTCGTCTCCTAATTCGGTTGATTCAATAAAACCTTCCGAAATTTCGCCTTTATAGGTTTGGAAATTCAAATTGGTATTCAAATTCACAATTTTTTTGATTTCATAGTATTCATTTAATTCGGATAAAGAATCAAAATCATCTTTGTATTCGACATAAATCAAAAAGTTTTCACTTTCTAATTCTATCATAAAATCATCTTGAGAATTTACTTTAACAAATTGAGGGATGCTAAATTTAAGTCCATATTCCTCCCAATTAAACTCTTTGAATTTTGTTTGTCCAAAACCAAAAGAGCTACATAAGATGCAGATTAAGACTGCATAGAATAAATTGTTTTTCATGTACAATAGTTTGTGGTCAAAAGTACTATAATTTTCAAAAAAGTATTTTAGGATTAAAAAAAAATCTCGTGCTTTTTTTAAAAAAAAAAAACACGAGAAATTCTTGTTAAAGTTTTGTGTTAATGAGTTGGGAAATTCCCCACAAATTAATCTGCAAAAGAATTCAAGATTCCTGTTGCAACACCTCCAAATGGAACTGCGTTGGTCAAGATAGGACCAGCAACATCCATCAATTTAGAGAAGAAAGATCTTTTCTTTTGTGGAGCAGCTACTTCTTGCGGAGCAGCTTGTTGAGCTGGAGCAGCATTTTGAGCTACTGCAGTATTGTTACCTTTGTTTGAAGATTGGAATAAACCACCTGATTTTACTGTAGTTTGACCACCTTTTGATTTTGAAATATCGAAAAATTCGATACTACCCATGATTTGGTTTAAGTATCCTTCGATACGGTCATTCCACTCGTATATAGAAATATCAAAAGCGATTTTTTCGTTATCGTTCAATTTTGATTCTAAGTTTCCGAAAACGTTGAAAATATCAATGTCATCACCTAATGCAACTGCTTCGATAAATCCAGCAGCAGCCTCACCTGTATAGGTAGGTTCGTTGATGTTTTGATCAACACTTACTACTTCTTTTACTTCATAGTATTCAACTAATTCTTGTAGATCATCAAAATCATCTTTTAATTCTACATAAATTAAAAAGTCCTCACTTTCCATTTCAATCATGTAGTCATCTTTAGAATTAACTTTTACGAATGAAGGAATGCTAAATTTTAAACCAACTTCTTCCCAAACATATTCTTTGAATTTTGCTTGACCAAACCCTAGAGTTGTCATTAAGAAGAAAGATGCGAAAGCAAACAATAAATTTCTTTTCATTTTTTTACCAAATTAAGATTAATAAAACTGATTATTTTTTAGTGCAGCAAATTTAACTTTGTTCCCCTCTAAATTCTTTATTTATAAGTCGAACTACCCGCTTACTACCCTAAAACTACCCCTTTTGCGATTCTTAATACCCGTTTTATTTGGATGGTATTTATCGTCTTTAAATCCTTGGTTAATTGATTTTTGTAAAATAGAAATTGGTAAAATGCTGGGGAAAAAGGATACTTTCCCAAAGATTGAATTTATTTTGTCAATATACTCGATTATGATAGAAGCTTCTTGTATTTTTGAACCCTTTTCAAGTAATGATTATGACCCAAATTGATTTCATCCAACAACAAACACAAATTCCCAATCGAGGAATTGAAAATACCCTTCAATTGCTCAATGAAGATTGTACGATTCCGTTTATTTCTCGCTACCGAAAAGAGTTTACAGGAAATTTGGACGAAGTGCAAATCTCTGCTATTTCCAAATTGAAACTTCAGTTTGAACAAATCGAAAAGCGGAAAGAAACCATTTTGAAGGCAATTGAAGAACAGAATTTGATGACGGAGCAAATTCAGTCCAAGATTTTGAATTGTTACGATGAAAATCTTTTGGAGGATTATTATTTGCCCTACAAAAAGAAAAAGAAAACCAAAGCGACCATTGCCAAAGAAAACGGATTGGAACCTTTGGCGAAAATCATTATGAAGCAAAATCCGATTCGGGATTTGGAAGAATTGGCTGCGAAATATTGCAACGACAAGGTTCCCGAAATCGAAGATGCTTTGCAAGGAGCGAAAGAAATTATGGCGGAATGGGTCAATGAAAATGAGCGTGTTCGAAATCAATTGCGAAGAAAATTCAAACACGAAGCGGTTATTTCTTCAAAAGTCTTAAAAACAAAAAAGGAGGAAGAAGGAGCGCAAAAATTTTCCCAGTATTTTGAGTTTTCAGAATTATTGAAACGTTCGGCTTCGCATCGATTATTGGCGATTTTACGTGGAGAAAACGAAGGATTTTTAAAGGTAAAAGTAGAAATTCCCAAAGCAGATGCTTTTGCATTAATTGAAAATTTAATTCTACGAACCCATTCTCCAGAAATCAAAGAAATCATCATCGATGTCATTGAAGATACTTACAAACGTTTGTTGGAACCTTCTTTGTCAAACGAAGTTTTGAAAGAAGCGAAATTGCAAGCCGATAAAACCTCCATTCAAGTTTTTTCCAATAATTTGAAACAATTGTTGTTGGCAGCGCCTTTGGGAGAAAAACGAATTTTAGCGATTGATCCTGGGTATCGTTCAGGATGTAAAATTGTTTGTTTAGACGAACAAGGCGATTTGTTACACAATGAAACGGTTTATCCGCACGCACCACAAAACGAGAAAGTGCAAGCATCCAATAAAATCAAATCTTTGGTGAATGCGTATCAGATTGAAGCGATTTCAATTGGAAATGGAACGGCATCGCGTGAAACGGAAAACTGGATTCAGAATATTGCTTTTGATCGAAAGTTGAAAGTTTTTGTCGTGAATGAAGCGGGCGCTTCGATTTATTCGGCTTCGAAAATTGCTCGTGAGGAATTTCCACAATACGATGTAACCGTTCGTGGAGCGGTTTCGATTGGACGTCGTTTGGCGGATCCTTTGGCGGAATTAGTGAAAATTGAACCGAAATCCATTGGGGTTGGGCAATACCAGCACGATGTTGATCAAAGTTTGTTGAAAGAGGAATTGGACGAAACCGTGATGCTTTGTGTGAACAAAGTGGGTGTGAACTTGAATACGGCGAGCAAACATTTGTTGCATTATGTGTCGGGAATCGGGGAGAAGATGGCAGAAAATATTGTGAATTATCGGTCGGAAAATGGCGGATTTGAATCGCGCGATGAACTGAAAAAAGTTCCACGATTGGGTGAGAAAGCTTTTCAACAGGCTTCAGCATTTTTACGAATTCAGAATGCTAAGAATCCGTTGGATAATTCAGCTGTTCATCCGGAATCCTACAAAATCGTCGAGAAAATGGCGAAAGATTTAAAGGTTTCGACGCAGGAATTAATTGGAAACGAATCCTTGATTCAACAAATTGAATTGAATAAATATATTACAGATAAAGTTGGTGAACCGACTTTGAAGGATATTTTGGAGGAATTGAAAAAGCCTGGATTGGATCCGCGTCAAAAGGCGGTAATGGTTCAGTTTGATAAGAATATCAAATCGATTGAGGATTTAAAAATCGGAATGAAACTCCAAGGAATCATCAATAATATCACCAATTTTGGTTGTTTCGTGGACATTGGAATCAAACAAAGTGGATTGGTTCATATTTCGAAAATTACCAAAGAATTCATATCGGATGTGAATACGGTGGTTCATTTGAATCAAATCGTGGAAGTTACGGTAACCGATGTCGATGTGGAACGAAAGAGAATTCAGTTGTCGATGATTGATTAATTTAGAAATTAGAAATTAGAAATTAGAAATTAGAAATTGATTTTCTTAAACCTCTGAATTTTAAAAGACTAAGAATAATTCCTACAACTGCGCCAATATAACTCAGGTTATGAATCATTCCAACGGTGTGATAGTCTCGTTTGTTTAAAATATTTTCTGTAAAATGGAAATAAAATTCTTTACCTGTAAAAGTATATATTCCAATGAAGTAACCAATGAAAGCGGCAATTGTTGTTGTTATGAAAAGGATTGCGACTAATCTGAAGTAAATGATCACATTCTGCTTGAAGCTGTTGAAATAAATTAAGTTGAGTGTTCCTAAGATAAGTCCAATTAGTAAACCCATCCACCAAGTTGCGATAATACCTGTTAAAATAACCAAGACAAATGGCTTAATAACGGTATTTTCCATTGGTTCGGAAATTAATCCAAATTCTATGAATTTATATTTCGTATAATATTCAGGTGAAATAGAATAGGTTATGGTGTCGTGGATGATTCCATAATTACAACTTAGTAAGATGGATAAAACAATTACTAATAAGAAAAATCCAAGTTTAGGTAAGAATTTTACTTTTCCCATCCCCAAGGAACTTCCTTAAATTCTACGGGTTTGGTCAAATCGAAAACCACTGTGAATAAGCGATCGGTACCGATTCGTTTCAAATTATAGGAAAATGATTTCTCATCGATGGTCATCCACCAAACATTGTGGCAAGCATAATCAATCATTGCGCAAGTTTCTTGATCGGCAGGAAACATTTGAAAATTTGGATGTCCGACGTTGGTGGTCGTTCCACCGTACATTGTGACTTCGTCATCAGAACCATCTTTGTGGCGGTGATCGTGTTTCAATTCCAAACGATCGTTTTCAAAGGTCAAAACCCAAGTGCGTGATTTATCATCGCCAACATAAAAAGGGACTTTGATTTGGTTTGCTTCGCAAGATAAAACTTGCATCACCAAACGTTCGCCTGTAAATCCATCACCTTCTTTGGCACCTTCTGTAATCACACCTTCGTAAGATTTTCCACAGTGTTTCTCCAATTCCTTTTTGAAGGTTTGATTGGGATTTTCTTGTGCGAAAACAATGGTTGATAAAAAAGATAGAAGGATGAATGGAAGTCTTTTCATTTTAATAATATTGGTATTCGTAAACTAATTTTGAGGAAAGATAGAGAACATCTTCATTTGTTAAATATATACGTTTTTCTTTAACTAGACCGTTTTCCAAGTAATCGAATTGTATGACTTGCGTTAATTCATTAAATGTTTGGAAATATTTTTCCTCAATTAATTTATCGTTCGCATACAAATATTCAAAGTAAGAACATTGATTGATAGATTCTTCCTCAATGCAAATTTCAATTGGTTTTCCTTTTTCATCATACAATTCAGTTATGACTTGAACTGGTTTTTTATTTTCAAAAACTTCAATTTTTGTTTTTCCATTGCCTAATTTCGAATAATAAGATTCTGTTTTATCTAGATTATTAAGATGTATTGAATAGAGTAAATCCTCGCCATTTTTAACTTCTGAATAACTTTGGATAGACTTTATAAAATTCAAATGATAATATTTTTGATAGGAATCTGAACAGTTTTCATCTAGAAAAAATTCATTTCGAATTAAGGAATAATAGGAATCTTTTTCATCCCAATTGAAAAGTTCATACGATTTGAGTTTATTGCAATTCTCGTGATATTCAAAATTTGAATAGCTAATTGGTTCATCTAAACCATCCATATGATTTATTTCCTTGGTTACACGACCTTTTTCACCAATATGTTGAATAGAAAATTTGTCGGAATATAATTTGGACCCATTTTGTTGATATTCAGAATGAATAACTCTTATCTCTTTCACTTTGTTAAACTCAAATAATTTTTGATTTTCAAGTTCATCAAACTGAGCTAAACAAAATGTGAGATTAAAAAATACGAATATGAAAATAAGTCCTGATTTCATTCAATAAAAAAAACTTTGGCAAAATACTGAATTTCACCAAAGTTTATCATTTATTGTAAGCGAATTTCGTAATTCGTCTATCGTACTTCGCAATTTTTTTAGGTATACATCCCACCGTCAACGCTTAAAACTTGTCCGGTTACATAACTTGACAAATCAGAAGCTAAGAACAAACAAGCGTTGGCAATGTCTTCTGGCGTTCCGCCTCGTTTCAATGGAATACTCGCTCTCCAAGCTTCAACTGCTTTCGGATCTAATTTTTCGGTCATTTCGGTTTCAATAAATCCAGGAGCGATCACATTGCAACGAATGTTTCTAGAACCTAATTCCAACGCAACTGATTTAGAAAATCCGATCAAACCTGCTTTTGAAGCAGCATAGTTTGCTTGACCTGCATTTCCTTTTCGACCGACAATCGAACTCATATTGATAATGGAACCATTTCTTTCTTTCATCATCGGTTTTACCACAGCTTTGGTCAAGTTGAATGCAGAATTTAAGTTCACACGGATTACTTCTTCGTAATCTTCTAAACTCATACGCATCAATAAATTGTCTTTGGTAATTCCCGCATTATTGATCACAATGTCGATTTTTCCGAATTCCGCCAATACATCGTCAACCAATTTTTGTGCAGCATCAAAATCCGATGCATCTGATTGGTATCCTTTGGCTTTTACGCCCATTGCGTTTAATTCTTCCTCAACAATTTTCGCCTTTTCTACTGAAGATGCAAAAGTGAAGGCAATGTTGCATCCGTTTTTTGCAAATACTTCTGCTATTCCTTTTCCGATTCCACGAGTTGCCCCCGTGATAATGGCCGTTTTACCAGATAATAGTTCCATTCTTTTTTACTTTGTTCGCTAAATTAGTAAATTCGATACGATATAAGCAAAAATGAGTGAAAAATGAATACGATTTCTTGGGAAGATTTTGAAAAGATAGATATGCGCGTGGGAACGATTTTGGAAGTGCAAGATTTTACGAAAGCCAAAAAGCCTGCGTATCAGTTAGTGATTGATTTTGGAAATTTGGGAATTAAAAAGTCTAGTGCGCAGATTGTGAATTTGTATTCGAAAGAAGAATTAATTGGCAAACAAATCATTGCTGTAGTCAATTTCCCACCCAAGCAAATTGCGAATTTCATTTCCGAATGTTTGGTGATGGGAATTTACAATGAATCGAATGATGTGGTTTTGCTTCAACCAGAACGGAAAACCGAAAACGGGTGTAAAATAGGGTAAATGGATAAGAAAAATACGTTTAAAGGATTTGCTTATGTGCCGAAAATTTGGGCTACGATTGTCTATTTCCTAGGATTGATTTTTGCTGTTGTCCTTTTTATGGGAAGAAAAGAGAAGTGGCAAATGGATTTTATTACGAATTCGTATCCGGAATTTTATAGCCATATTTCCAATTTCTCCATTTCATTTATATTGATACTTGTAATGGGATATTTGGGCGTTTTGCAATTGGGGAAATTAACTTCAGCCTACATCATTGCGGGAATTGGAATTCTAGCGAATTTGGTATATGAATTTTTCATACCGATTTTAAATACACCCGACCCAATGGATGCCTATTTCGGAATTGTTGGATGTTTGATGCCCTTTTTGTTTTTAATTCCGTATCAAAAGTTTGGGATTCAAGCTTATAATGTTTAAATTCAACAAACCAAACTTAAACTCTAACTAAATGGACGATAGAATTGAAAAGTTGAAGAATCTAAGTAATGATAAATTATTGGATGTAATTAAAAATTATAAACGCTATAATTATCCGAAAACCTTTCAGCAAGAATCTTTGCGAATATTAAACGAACGAGGTTTTAGCGAAGATTCCATAAAATTATCTGGTGGACATTCAAATCTTCGGTATGAAGAAGCGGCGAGAATATTTAACAGATTTAAATGGAAAGGAAGAATAGGAATTGGATTGTTTTTTCTATCTATATTTTTTTATTCGAACAATGATTATTTACTCCAAATTATGGTGAATGTCATATTTCTATTAGTAGTGGTATTGATGCTCAATGATCGCAAGGAATTTTTTAGAACTATAAAAGAAGAAGAATCCGATCGCTCAAATCTTGGTTATCTCATCACCTTTTTATTGTCAATTCCAATGTTTATCATTGTATACATTGTCGATAGAATTGAGTTGAAAAATAAATTGGAACAATTACCTTGAAATCTTTCCTTTGATATATTCAAGAATTCCTTCTTTTTCAAAAGGTGAAAACCATTTGGCTCGTTCATCTTTTCGGTACCAAGTTAATTGACGTTTGGCGTAGCGGCGCGTATTTTTCTTGATTTCTTCTACAGCGAAATCTAAATCGATTTTCCCATCCAAATAATCAAATAATTCGCGGTATCCCACAGTTTGAAGGCTATTCAGATGCTTGAAATCTTGGAGTGATTTGACTTCGTCCAATAAGCCATTTTGCATCATCAAATCAACACGTTGATTGATACGCTCGTAAACTTGATCGCGTGGGAGTTCCAATACAATTCTGATGAAGTTAAAATTTCGATTGGATACATTGTTTTTTCTAAAGGATGAAAAGGGTTTTCCCGTTCCACGGCAAATTTCCAATGCTCGGATTAATCGAACTGGATTTTGTACATCGACCAATTCGTAATATATGGGATCGGCTTTTTGCAATTCTTCTTGAAGATATTCAATTCCGTACACATCAAATTGATGATTTAATTCTTGACGAATCGTTGGGTCAACTGAGGGGAATTCATCCAAACCTTCGGTGACGGCTTTTTCAAAAAGTCCCGATCCACCGACCATCACCAGGACATCGTGAATTTTAAAGAGTTCTTCGATTTTTTGTAAAGCATCTTTTTCATAATCCCCAACGGAATATTCGTCATGAATGCTTAAATTTTGAATGAAATGATGTGGAGCAGAGGCTAGTTCTTCTGGTGAAGGAACGGCAGTTCCGATGTTCATTTCTTTGTAAAATTGACGGGAATCAAATGAAAGGATTTCGGTTTGAAAATGATTTGCTATAAAAATAGCAAGCCCCGTCTTGCCAATGGCAGTGGGGCCTGATATGATAATAAGATTTTTTTCTTTATTGTTTTTCATCGAGTATTTCCGCGTCGGTAATCAAGGTCTTGAATTTCTGACCTTTTTCCCACTCCAAATAATTATTGATTTCTCTTCCGAAATATTTCAGTGCAAACATAACAATTGCTGCATCATCTAAAAAGAAACCAGGAATTAAATCAATCGGCGAAAGTACATATGCAATCACAGCTGAACCTATCAAAAGGTTACGTTTCTTGGGTTTGTAATTTCCAGAAACGGTATCGATCATCATTCGAGCAAAAGCTTTCGCGCTGTCTGTTGCAGACATTTCAGACGTTTTTGCCTGTAAACCTATGATGCTTGCCAATTTGAATAATTTTAATTTGTTCATCTCAAGTAAGTTTAAATGTGTTGATTAAAATCAAAAAACATTCCAAAATTCGGAAATAAAAAACCGCCTAATAAAATTAAGCGGTTTTATGATAGAAATCAAATTTTTTACTTTTTGATAATCAATTTTTTAGAGAATGTTTTAGATCCATTTTCAACCTGTACTACATAGGTTCCATTTGGTAAATGAGAAACATTTACTTGTTGTTTGGTTTCAAATCCAGAAGGTGAAATTGTGCTAGAAGCAACCATTCTACCTTCCATATTGAAGATTTTGTAGGAAGCATTGTTTGCTTTTTTGTTCAACTCAATGGTGAAAATTCCATTTGATGGATTTGGATAAATATCCATTTGATTTGCTTGAAGATCTTGTACACTCATATTGGAATTGATGGTGAAATCTTCTTCGTTTACATTTAAGAATACGTTATCAATCGCGCGAATCATAATTCTAGCATCTTGCGTAACACCCAATCCAGCAGGAACTGTGAAGGTATAAGATCCATTGTTTGGCGTACTTTCAACCAATACATGAGGGAAAGTCAATCCGCCATCTGTGGAGATAAGAATTTTTACATTGGCAGTATTTACAGGTTCTACATTGGTATTGGCAACATCCCACGTAATGGTTTTGCTATCCCCTAAATTCCAAACTTCACCCGAAGCATTTTGGGATGTCACAACAAAAGGTCCGGCATCAGCCGTTACAGTTAATCTGATATCATCTCGACCTGTTTGACCTCCAGCAGGATTGTTATCACGTACTAAGAAAGCGAAATTCATTTGTCTTGCTACAGCTGGTAATTTTTCCCATGCTCTGAAGTTTCCAGGAGTATTGATATTAGGGTTATATCCTTCAATTAGAATTGGTAAGCTAGGGAAGAATTTTTCTGGTGAATTGGTTGCCCATTTTGAACGGAACATCGGTCCACCAGTATTGGTTGGACGAGGAGGCATTTGTGCTGTTTGGTTATCGATTTGCTCCCAATTGTAGGTTAAATTATCGCCATCTGCATCTGTAGCTGTACCTACTAAAGCAAAAGGTGTTTCTTTTGGAATTGTTCTATCAGGACCGGCATTTACGATAGGTTCTGTATTGTTGGTGTCGGTTTTTGCTGCACAATCTCCATTTCCAGAAACCCATAAAAACATTTCTCGAACACTAACCGCATGAAAATAAGCATCTGAGTTATTTTGAACATTCGGATGACAAATTCCTGCATATCCCATAATTGTACTTGCTGAACCAGGCTCAACAGCGGTAGCTCCATTTCTGTTACACCCATTGTTTTGAGTATGGTTTGCTCCATATTGATGTCCCATTTCATGTGCAACATAATCAATAACAAAAGGATCTCCAACTGGATTTCCTGCACCTGTTACACCACCCGCTTTAAGGGAATTGTTACAAGCAGATCGTAAGTATGCAACACCATTATCGTTTCCTGCTGTTGCACGGAAGAAAACGTGTCCAATGTCGTAATTTGCATTTCCAATCACAGCATCTACTCTTGCTTGGTTTTGTCCTAACATGGCACCAGCATCCATTGGATTATAGGTATCGGATGTAATATGAATTAACAAATCATTATTGGGAACCAACTCCATGGTAACCGATAAATCGTTTTCATACACTTCATTTAATCTGGTTACAGCTAAATTTAAAGCTTCCATGGTTGCTGCAATTTTTTGAGCATCTGTACCACTTCCAACTCCAGCTTGTTGAGCGATATAAGCCGTATATTCAATCGTAGTCGCTAATGCTAAACGATATTTACGAAGTTTACCATCAATAACTGTATTTTCCCCTAAATCTATTTCAGGTAAAAAACCAATGTCGTGATGATCATTTTCCCCATGCTTACATTCAAACGTATGAACATGTTCCACACTGTTTCGATTGTACATTATATGCAAGGAATTATCTTGAGAATAGGAATCAATATAGTTAACTCCTTCTGTACTTCTAATAATTGCGTTAAATCCAAAATAGGGTGATACAGAGAATCTAATTTTGGTTGTAGTATCACCTTCTTTAAATCCTGTGTATGATTTAATGGATGAATATTTTGCTTGTAATTCTGGATGCATTGTTGAGGCCTCAAAAACTCTATATGTATCAAAAGTTCCTTGCTGGTTCGGGATCTTAATAGCAGTTCCATTTGCTACATTTGCTCCTTTGGCAGGCGCTGATTGCAATTGTTGAGTGATGCCCTCTAAATTTAATTTCAACAACTGATATTCAGATGGCGTTGTAGATCTTTCTCGAACATTCTCAATGTTCTTCCCATGGTATTTTGTCCAATTATTTTGCTGAGAAAATCCATAAACAGAAAATAGAATTAGGCAAGAAGCCGTAAGTAAATTTCGTCTCATAATTTTTTGGAATTAGTTAATTGTTTCTAATATGTTAATTTTTGACTTTTTCTAAAACAACCTTATTTGGTTGTTCTTTAACCCTCAATATGACAATCGGATTGCTCCATTTGTTTTCAGTAAATTCAAAATTTTCAACTTCTTTGTAATTTATAAAGAATGTAGAATCCTCGTTTTTAATCGATTGAATTTCTATATCTGCATATGGAAAATCGCTCAATTTTGGCTTCACAACAATTATACTTTCGCTAGTAAAATCAACAGAAGGTATAGGTGCAGATCTTGGGATGTTTGGATCCTTCAATAAAGAATAAATTTTCACTAAATCATCATTGCTAGAAATTATATAGGTTTCTGTCAATGGGATTGCATGATTTAGCCTTCTTTCTTCTGAATATTCAACTTGTTGATTGTTTTTCCCATTTTGATTTGTAGAATGATTGGGAGCGCAATTAATCATCAAAAAAAATACTACTAAGAAAATAAATTGTTTTTTCATAGTAGTAAATATAAGATAATTATCAACTTATGATAATAAAATATTGATTTTCAATAGGTATTTTAACTATTTGCTTTGTAATTCATTTAAGAGTTTATGAATATCTGGAGAATTCCAATCTCTTGTTTTGATCTCTTTCATGACAATATTTCCTTCCTTGTCCAAGATGTAAGTGGTAGGAAAAGAGCCTGGAATTAATACTTTTGGTAATAGAGTTGCGGCCTCATATACTGGCATAGTATACGTATGTTTGGTTAAAAATGGAACGAACTTTTCAGGTTTGTCTTTCATGGTAATCAATACGATGTTGACATCTTGACCTTTGGATTCGTAAAGTGCCTGTATACTTGGCATTTCTTCTACACATGGAGGACACCAGCTACCCCAAAAATTTAAAACGGTTGGTTTCCCAATGAAATCTTGAAGGTTGGCATCTTTTGTTCCATTGTATCCTTTCAAAGAAATGTTCATATTCTCATCTTGCAACGAAAATTCACGAACAGGTTTTTCTTTATTGGGTCCAGCCAAAGTTTTTTCATTCAATAAATTGGTAGCCCAATCGCCAAATGGCGTGAAAAAGCTCAATCCTAATACGACCAAAATAATACCACTAATGATAATACCTTTATCTGCTTTCATTCTAAGAATTTTGAATTTTTGCTATTAATTCGTTGAAAATATCCATGCCTTTGTTTTGCGTATAATATTGATGCAAATCTTTGTGAAAATCTTGGGTTGTATAAGATTCGGGATCTTGTTTATGTTTGTATAAGAATTCCATTCCTGCAGAAGGTCTTGGACCAAAATGGAACTTTTCTGAACCGTCGGATTTTACTCCAATAATCATTGGAATTGATTTTGCTCCATCGGTCAAATAAGCATCCATCAGTTCAGGATTTTCATCACGAAAAACAATACGATGATTAACACCCAGTTCAATCGCGATTTTATCAACAATTGGAAGAATTTGTGACGCATCGCCACACCATCCTTCGCTGATGCTTAAAAATTCAAAATCAGTTTGAATGGATTTTAAAACTTCTTTTTGATCTGTTGAAAGTTCAAAGGTTTTGTTCCAACGTTCCATACGTGTCAATCCCAAAAAATAGTATTGAACGTAATCTTTTGGATCGCCTTCTTCTTTCATTTGATTCATTTGTGCTTTGACAACGTCCAAATATTCAGAATAGGAAATTTCTTTGTTTACATAAGTTTGTAAGTTCATAGTATTGTGTTTAAACTGAATAAACCCATTTCAATCTTGGCGATTCTTTTGGAATGACAATTCGCTGAGCGATTCGATCTAGACGATCTGGTAAGTTCATGATGTAATCTCTTGCTTTTTCGCCTTCTGCATTCAAATTGGCAACTTTATCAATATCCCAAATTCCAATCAATTTTCGGATGATATCAACATAATCAAATGACGTATAAACTCCTAGACGCTGCGCAGAGTCTGAAAAGATTTCAAATGCTTTACCTATTTCTTCACCAGATTCGCGTAAGAAATGCGCTGGCATTACAATTTTCAATTTCAACATATGTTCAAACGCCAACATCATTTCACTTGGGTCGATTTCGAAAATTCTTTTGACGAATTCTGTATAAGCCAAATGGTGACGCATCTCGTCTCCAGCAATAATTTTACACATTCGTGCTAATTTCTTTGCTCCATAAGATTTTGCAATTTCTGAAACACGATTATGTGAAATATAGGTTGCTAATTCTTGAAAACTTGTGTAAACGAAATTTTTATAAGGATCACGACTTGTTCCAATGTCAAATCCGTCTGAAATTAAATATTGGGTAGAAATTTCTACTTCACGCATGTTGATTCGTCCCGATAAATACATGAATTTATTCAAAACGTCTCCATGACGATTTTCCTCAGCCGTCCAAGCCCGAAACCATTTGGACCATCCGTTTCTGGCTTCATTATCGACACCTTCGATTTCCATGATCCAAGATTCGTAAGTAGGCAAAGCCTCTTCGGTAATGGTATCACCAATCAAGGTGATCCAGAAATCATAAGGCAAATCTTTGGAAAGTTCACGTAATTCTCTGATTTCCTCATAGAAGTTTTCTGTACTTGAATCGGGTAAAAAATCCGTAGGTTGCCAAATTTTTTCAGGACTGATTAAGAATTTGTCTACATATTCATCTACATCTTTATCAATAAATTGCATTACTTCTAGACGAACATTTTCTTTGGCATTTCTTTCCATTTAACTTTCTAATTTGGATTGTATTTTATTTCTAATTTCGTCCATGATTGCATCAAAATCCTTCCCTTTAGGATCAATAGGTTGATGTACATGAACTTTAAACCTAACACCCAAAGTTAAGGGAAAAGAACCATTTTTCACTAATTTCCATGAATTATTAATGGTTATAGGAACAATTTGTGCTGAGGGTGAATATTTTATTAAAGTCTTAATTCCAGTATCATGAAACTTTTTAAGTTGTCCATCTCGACTTCTAGTTCCTTCTGGGAAAATCATTGCTGAACGATTATGCTTTTCAATATATTGTCCCAATTTTTTGATTTCAGGTAAAGCTTGTCGTGGATCTTTTCGATCAATCAAAACTGATCCTCCGTGTTGCAAATTATAGGAAACACTTGGGATTCCTTTTCCTAATTCGATTTTGCTAATGAATTTCGGATGAAATTTTGTCAAATACCATTCAATAGGGCTGATGTCAAACATGCTTTGGTGATTGCTTACAAAAATGTACGGAACACCTTCTTGCAAGTTTTCTTTTCCTTCGAAATAATGAGTGGTTCCCAAAACTTTGGTTGTCATCATCAAATACCAATTCATCCATTTTACTGAATTATGGTGCGCTTGATAACCACCCAAATTATAGCTTAACCATTGGATTACATGGAATATTAATAATCCTAGACCAAATAAAATATAATAAAGAATAGAAGGAATAATGGCGAATAGTTTCATGTACAATTGAAATAAAAAACCCTGAATTTATCAGGGTTCAAAAATAATAATTATTTGAATTCTTTTTTTAATCGATCTATTTTTTCCAGTAATTCATCTTCTTTGATTTCGAAATCGCAAATTTCATCCAAATGAGTTTTGACTGAAAAATAAAATTTGATTTTAGGTTCCGTTCCAGATGGACGAGCAGCTATTTTACATCCGTCTTCAGTATAAAATATCAACACATTGGACATTGGAATATCAATTTTGGTTTCCTCACCAGTCACTAAATTTTTAGAAATCGAATGTAGGTAATCATCCAATCGAATGACTTTTGAGCCATCAAATGTTTGCGGTGGATTTAGACGAAATTCTGCCATCATTTGTTTGATTTCTTCTGCTCCGTCTTTTCCTGTTTTGGTAATCGAAATCAAATCCTCTAAATAAAAATGGGTTTTGGTGTATACATGCAATAATTCCTCAAACATGCTACTATCATTTGCTTTGGCTGCTGCAGCAATTTCACAAGCCAAAAGGGTAGAAGTAACGGAATCTTTATCACGTACAAAATCACCCACCATAAAGCCAAAGCTTTCTTCACCACCTCCGATGAATTTCTGTTTCCCTTCTGCTTTACGGATCATATCGGCAATCCATTTGAAACCTGTTAAACCAACTTTGCAATCAACGTTGTAGTATTGCGCAATTTCAAAGAAAATATCAGAAGTCACAATGGTCGAACCAATGAACTCCGTTCCGTCCATGCCATCGTTTTGTCTTTGTTTCAATAAATAGTCGACCAACAAAATATTGGTTTGATTTCCATTTAATAAGACCATTTTACCATGCAAATTACGTACAGCGATACCCAATCGGTCTGCGTCTGGATCTGTTCCAATCACAATATCGGCATTCACTTCTTCTGCTAAATCCAAGGCCATTTTCAAGGCTGCAGGCTCTTCTGGATTGGGCGATTGTACGGTTGGAAAATCACCACTTGGAGTTGCTTGTGCTTCTACAATATGAACATTGGTAAATCCAGCTCGTTTGAATGCTTCGGGCATGATGGCAATCGAAGTTCCATGAATGGAAGTAAAGACGATTTTTAAATCTTCTTTTCCTTGATGGTTAAATCCGATTTGAGAAATACTTGCATCGATAAATGCATTGTCGATTTCTTCTCCCATCATTTTTAACAAAGAATCATTTCCATCAAATTGAATTTGACTAGGTTGAACATTTCCAACTTCAGTGATAATCGCTTTGTCATGCGGAGGAACAATTTGTCCACCATCATTCCAATATACTTTGTATCCATTGTATTCAGGCGGATTGTGAGAAGCTGTCAATACGATTCCCGCATCACAACCTAAATGTCTTACAGCAAAGGATAATTCAGGTGTCGGACGGAAACTTTCAAATAAGTAAACTTGGATTCCATTTGCCGTTAAAATATTGGCTACAATTCGGGCAAACTTATCCGAATTATGGCGTACATCATACGCAATGGCAACTGATTTTTGTTTGTCAGGAAATTGCAATTGTAAATAATTAGCCAATCCTTGTGTGGCTGCACCTAAAGTATATTTATTGATACGATTGGTTCCAACGCCCATAATTCCGCGCATGCCTCCCGTTCCAAATTCTAAATCTTTGTAAAATGAATCCTCCAAAAGTGTCGGATTATTATTTATCATATCTTGAACTTTCGTTCGCGTTTCTTCATCGTATTGTTCATTGAGCCAAATTTTAGCTCTTTCCAATGCGTTATTGTTCATATAAAGGGTTTATTGTTGTTGAATTTTTGCCAGATCCTTTTCGGTTGTATCTTTCTTTGGATTGCCTTTGTAAAATACTTCAGAATTCCCAGTTGCTTTTCCAGAAAGGTTTTTCATCGCATAAATGGATAAATGAGAATTGTCTGATGCATCAAATCGAATATCTACAACTTGGGTTCCTGTCAAATCTGCTTTGGATTGATCGGAAGAAGAAAGGTTCAAATCGATAATCGTTCCGGTAAGATTGACCAAAGATTGATCGGAAATCGATAAGTTCATATCGGTAATTTCCACAAAGGTTTCCTGAATATTTGCTTGATCATTGGCCTCAATTGAAAATTTCTCGGATTTTAAAGTACCCGAAACTTTCATTTTGGCTTGATCATGTAATTCGATTTCTTGTAATTCTGGACTATAATATAGATTAACATTGTACAAATCTGAAGATTTCACCTTGGATAATTCGCTGATTTTAAGATTCTTTCCTTTTAATTGAACGTCTAAATTATCTACCAAATTTTGATGAGACTCAATCATAACTTTAGTAGTTGTCGAAGGAATTAACGTCAATTGGCAATTGCAAGAAATTTTTAACGAAGAAAATGCTTCCAAATTGATTTCTTTTTGAGCAGTAGCAGCTCCTTCACCTTCAATTCCTGAAGAACAGGATGTTAAACCTAAAATTCCGAAGGCTAATAAACTTAATTTTTTCATAGTCGTATTTTTTGGTGTAGGTTAACAGAATCTTTGATTTCAAATTCGGTTTTGTTTTTATTGGAACGAATGAGAATTTCGCCCAAAAAACCAGCTAGGAATAATTGGGTTCCCAAAACCATTGCAACCAAAGAAATATAGAAAAACGGATTGTCGGTAATCAATCTTGCTTTTTGTTCTAAAAAGTATACTTTGTACAATTTGTCAAATCCCAAATAAACGGCAGCCAAGAAGCCGATGATAAACATCAAGGTTCCAATTGCGCCAAATAGATGCATAGGTTTGTTTCCAAAACGGGAAATGAATGATAAAGTTATCAAATCCAAAAAACCATTGACAAAGCGACGTTTCCCAAATTTGGATTCACCATATTTTCTGGCTTGGTGACGAACTTTTTTCTCCATAATTCGACCAAAACCTAAGTTTTTGGCCAAAACTGGGATGTATCGATGCATATCGCCATGCAATTGCAATTCTTTCACCACTTCGCTTCGATAAGCTTTCAATCCACAGTTGAAATCATGCAATTCTAAACCTGAATTTTTTCTTGCCGCCCAATTGAACAATTTAGAAGGCAAATTTTTGGTCAATTTTGGATCCTGACGCTTTTGTTTCCATCCCGAAACAATATCGGCATGGTTGTTTTTCAAGGTATGATACAATTCTGGGATTTCTTCTGGGAAATCTTGCAAATCGGCATCCATGGTGATGACAACATCTCCTTTTGTTTCACGAAAAGCAGCCATCAAGGCTTGAGATTTCCCATAATTCTTGCGAAAACGGATTCCTCTTGCTTCTGGATGCATGCTGGAAATGTATTCAATCACTTGCCAAGAATCATCTGAGCTTCCATCGTCGACGAAAATCACTTCGAAATCAAATCCGTTTTCCAAACAAACGACATTGATTCTTTGGAATAATTCCTCCAAAGATTCTTGTTCGTTCAATAATGGAATAACAATCGACAAATGCATTAGACGCGTCTATTTTTTAAGAATACTGCGAAGATACTCGAAATCAAAAAGTAAAAAAAGATAATCGCTGAAAATGAAAGGAAGAAAACCTTCGTAGTGAACATGTTGATGCTTAAGTCATTCATGTTTTCAACAAATTCGCCATTCTTTTCCATGAAATCTGGATTGGGATTGGCCGTCATCAATTCATACCAACCTCTCTGCAAACTATCTTCTGCCCAAGCTCCTGTGGTATTGAAAAAGATAAAGATGAATCCTAAGCTAATCAAACCACCAATAAACATGGGAAGAAAAGTCAATTTCCAAGCTTGCCCAAAGCTTAAGGGCTGAATTTTTGCAAAGGAATAAGAATTGTAAAAACCTCCAATTGCATAGATTGCAGGCAATAAAAAACAATTGATTAAGGCCGAATAATTAAAATATTGAACCTCTGAAATAGTTCCTTGCGTGGAAAATAAAAAATAGAGTGTAAGAAAAATGGCAATTGTAAGGAAAGCCAAGATTAATCCAAAACGAATGGAACTTTTGTTTGTATTCATGCGACAAATTTACAACTTCCCAACTATTTTGAATCCTCTTCTTCGAAATCAAGCGAAAGAGAGTTCACACAATAGCGTAAACCGGTTTCGGTAGGTCCATCGTTGAAAACGTGACCCAAATGACTTCCACATTTGGCACAAAGAATTTCGGTGCGAATCATGCCATGCGATTTGTCGAGTTTTTCCAGAATTTTACCTTCTTCAATTTCACGATCAAAACTAGGCCAACCACAATGTCCATCAAATTTTGATTCCGATGAAAATAAGGGTTCACCGCAGCCTCCGCAGCTATAAATGCCCTCTTCAAAATGCATATTGTATTTTCCTGAAAATGGTCGTTCTGTTCCTGCTTCGCGCATCACATAATATTGTTCAGGAGTCAATTCTTTTTTCCATTGTTCTTCTGTCTTTTGAACCGTGAAATTGGTTTGTTTATTATTTTCCATGGGTCTCTCTTTTTGAATTGTTTGGGTACAAGATTGAATACATAAAATCGTTAAAATGAACCATTTATTCATAAGAATTTAGTTTCTTATTGTATATCAAAATTCCTTCCGAAATCTGATTTTCATTCAATAAAACATCATATTTCGCGCTTCCAATTCCGTTTAACAAACTAAAACTAATTTTTCCACCTTGATTCTTTTTATCGTGTTTCATCAATTCCACAAGAGAAGGAATGATGTTTTCATCGATAGGCTGAGAAGGAAATATTTTGAGAATGCCTTCGAAAATTTCGTCTAATTCAGTTTGAGAAATCATTTCATTTTCAAAGGTTAAAATGGATTCTACCAACATTCCTATGGCTATTGCTTCGCCATGAAGCAAAGAATTATCGGTTTGCAAATAATAACTTTCGAAAGCATGACCAATGGTATGGCCAAAGTTTAAAATTTTACGCAATCCCGATTCTTTTGGATCTTGGGCAACGATTTCCGATTTTATTGTGACCGAATCTTCGATAAGATTTTGAATCGTTTCGCCAGTAATGTTTTGGAGAGAATTCCAATGTTCAGGTTGATAAATGAGTCCATGTTTCAACATTTCGGCTATTCCCGAACGAAATTCCCGTTCTTCCAAGGTTTCAAGAAATGTGGCTTCAATCAAAGTCATTTGAGGCATCGAAAAGGTTCCAATTTGATTTTTCAAACCCCCAAAATCAATTCCTGTTTTTCCTCCAACAGATGCATCCACCATAGACAAAAGGGTAGTTGGGATATTGATGAAATCGATTCCTCGCTTAAATGTTGAGGCAATAAAACCGCCCATGTCCGTAATAACACCACCGCCTAGATTGATGAACAAACTTTTTCGACTTGCGCCTAATTCGGCAAGTGATTGCCATATTTGAGCAACGATTTCCAAATCTTTGTTTTCTTCGCCTGGTGGAATTTCGATGATTTCCATTGCAGACTGAGTTTCCATTTCGCCCAACAAAGTTGGCAAACAATGTTCATGCGTATTGGAATCGACAAATAAGAAAATTATATCATAGGACTTTTCAGAAAGGAATTTGTTTAATTCCTCGTAAATATTTCCAAAAATAATGGGTGATTGCTTCATATCACAAAGGTAAGTTTTCAATAAGGAATTGGGTACATCTCTTGAAATAAAGTTTAAATTTGTCGCAAACGATGTACGATGAATATCATTCTTTTTGATGGAATTGAATGGGGAAATTTAAGACCCTTAACCTTAACAAAGCCCGTTGCAGAATTGCGAATGGGTATGTTAACGTTTAAAGAAAGATGGGAAAACTTATTGGAAGGGAATTTTTGTTATTTCACACAAGAGTATTTAGCGGAAAAATTTCCACTTCAAATTGCTCCGATTAATTTATACATCAATCCTGCTTATTTTCCTTCCGACGAATTGGTTGAATCGATTCAACACTTGAAAGAAGGAGAAGCATTGTTGTTTCAAAATCAAACGATTGCTTTTTTAGGATCACATGGAGATTTTGTCTCTAAAAAATTCATGCAAACCAAAACGATCATTCATGATTTAATCAGAATCGAACAACTTTGGGATTTATTTTCTCATAACGATCATGCTATCCATTACGATTTTGAATTGTTAACGAAAGGAAGGATTTCTCAGACTATTTCTTCCACAAATGGAGTTCGTGGAGAAAAAATTTTTATTGAAGAAGGTGCAGTAGTGGAATATGCTTTTTTAAATGCTTTGGAAGGACCTATTTACATTGGCAAAAACGCTGAAATTATGGAAGGTACTATGGTTCGAGGTAGTTTAGCCTTGTGTGAAGGCGCAAAACTAAACATGGGATCCAAAATTTATAGCGGAACAACCATTGGTCCTTTTTGCAAAGTAGGAGGAGAAGTAAACAATTCGATTCTAATGGGGTATTCCAACAAAGGCCATGATGGATTTTTGGGGAATTCGGTGATTGGTGAATGGTGTAATTTGGGCGCAGATACCAATATTTCCAATTTAAAGAATAATTATTCCAATATCAGCATCTATCATTATCCAACAGAATCCTATATCGATACGAAATTGCAATTCTGCGGGATGTTTATGGGAGATTTTTCGAAATCCGCTATCAATACGCAATTCAACACGGGGACTGTTATTGGTGTGGCATCCAATGTGTTCGATTCGGGTTTTCCACCAAAATATATTCCTTCATTTAGTTGGGGTGGTGGAAAAAATTCCGTTATATTTGAAATAGAGAAGGCTTTTGAAGCAGCAGAAAAAATGATGGAACGAAGAAAGAAGGTCTTAACAGAAAGTGACAAAAATATTTTAACATCTTTATTTGAAAGGTTGTAAAATGAATGGGTTTCAATCCTTTATTCAACTTTGGAATGATATTGGTGTTCGAAAACTGTTGATAATAGACAATCGAAAAATAGTTAGTTTATAAAAAATTCTTAAATTTGCCGATTGTAAGTAAAGAACTAAATGTAATGACTGGAACTTATCAAAACGTTTTAGAACTAATTGGCAATTCGCCATTAGTTAAACTAAACAAAATAGGCCAAGGAATTCCAGGTGAGGTTTACGCTAAGTTGGAAAGTTACAACCCGGGACACTCAACCAAAGACCGAATTGCTCTTCATATCATTGAAGAAGCAGAGAGAACAGGCATTTTAAAACCTGGCGCAACTATCGTAGAAACAACTTCTGGAAATACAGGTTTCAGCGTTGCTATGGTAAGTATTGTGAAAGGGTATAAATGTATCTTAGCTGTTTCTGATAAAACAAAAGGTGAAAAAATCGCTTATTTAAAAGCATTAGGTGCTAAAGTTTTTATCTGTCCTGCCAACGTACCAGCTGACGACCCAAGATCATATTATGAGGTAGCGAAAAGAATTGCGGCCGAAACGCCAAATTCTATCTATATCAACCAATATTTCAACCTAAAAAATCTTGAAGCCCATTATTTAACAACAGGACCCGAAATTTGGAAACAAACTGAAGGGAAAATTACGCATTTGATTGCTTGTTGTGGAACAGGAGGAACCCTTTCAGGTTCTGCGAAATTTCTAAAAGAACAAAATCCAAACATCAAAATCATTGGAGTTGATGCCTATGGTTCAATTTTGAAAAAATACCATGAAACAGGCGAAGTTGACAAAGATGAGATTTACCCATATCGCATTGAAGGATTGGGGAAAAATTTGGTGCCTGAAGCTACAGATTTTAGTTTGATAGATCAATTTGTCAAAGTAACTGACGAAGAAAGTGCGTATAGAACAAGAGAAATTGCTTTGAAAGAAGGAATTATGGGTGGCTACACAAGTGGTGCTGCTGTTCAAGCCTATCGTCAATTGGCCGATCAATTTACCGAAAATGATTGTGTTGTGATTGTTTTCCCTGATCATGGATCTCGTTATATCACCAAAGTATTTAGTGATGAATGGATGGCTGAACAAGGATTTACCAATAGTCGTCTAAATGGATTGGAATCCAATGCAACGATTCAATATGTTAAATAATCAAATATTATAACCAGATAATAAAAAATGCTCCCATTTCTGTGGAGCATTTTACATTTCATAAATTAAGCAAAATACTGATCTAATGGATATTTTTGAAAGAATTAAAAAGAACCCTGGACCTCTTGGTCAATTCGCAGATTATGGCGAAGGATATTTTATTTTTCCTGAATTAGAAGGAGAAATGGGACCTAGAATGAAATTCAAAGGAAAAGATGTTGTCGTTTGGAGTTTGAATAACTATTTAGGTTTAGCCAATCACCCAGAAGTAAGAAAAGCAGATGCAGATGCTGCAGCGAAATATGGTATGGCTGCTCCAATGGGAGCTCGTGCTATGACAGGTCAAACCAAGTATCACCAACAATTGGAGAGTGAATTGGCGGAATTTGTTGGCAAAGAATCAGCTTATTTGTTAAATTTCGGATATCCAGGTATGGTGTCTGCGATTGATGCCTTGGTTTCCAAAAATGACGTCATTGTATATGACCAAGAATGTCATGCTTGTATTGTAGACGGAGTTCGTTTGCATTTCGGAAAAAGATTTACCTATTTACATAACGATATCGATAGTTTGCGTAAAAATTTAGCGAGAGCAACCAAAATTACCGAACAAACGGGAGGTGGAATCTTGGTGATTACCGAAGGTGTATTTGGTATGATGGCAGAACAAGGGAAATTGAAAGAAATCTGTGATTTGAAATCAGAATTCAATTTCCGTTTGTTGGTTGACGATGCGCACGGTTTCGGAACTTTGGGTAAAACTGGTGCTGGAGCAGGTGAGGAGCAAGGTTGTCAAGATCAAATCGATGTGTATTTCTCAACTTTCGCAAAATCGATGGCAGGTTTTGGTGGATTTTTCGCTGGTGATAAAGAGGTAATTCGTTACTTACAATACAATTTGCGTTCACAAATCTTTGCAAAATCTTTGTGTATGCCTATGACAATTGGTGGATTGAAGCGTTTAGAATTATTGCGTACAAAACCCGAATTGAAAGATAAATTATGGGAAAATGTAACGAAAATTCAAGCAGGTTTACGCGCGAGAAACTTCAATTTAGGATTAACCAATACGCCTGTAACACCAATTATCCTACAAGGAAGTCCAATTGAGGCGACGATCATGGCCAAAGATTTACGTGAGAATCATGGTGTGTTTGTTTCAGTTGTGGTTTATCCGGTTATTCCAAAAGGAACCATCATCTTCAGAATTATCCCTACAGCGGCGCATACCGATGAAGATATTGAGTTTACATTAAACGCTTTTGATTCCATTCGCGAGAAATTGGATTCAGGTTATTATAAAAAAGCAGCAGATGAGATGGATGTTGACTATGTTCAATACTAAATCTAATCTGATTCAATAAAAAAAAATCCTTGCAAGTCAGACTTGCAGGGATTTTCTTTTGTAAATACAAGTTTATAAATTATATGGAATGATTTGAATATCCAATTTTTGGGTATTATCATTGGTATTGACTAAACCTTTTGCTACAACCGAATATACTTTTCCATTGTTAAATGTGACAAATTTGGAAAGCAAAGTATCACTGGTTGAATTATCAATTAAAAACATGCGTTTGTTTAATACTTCATTGACTTCCATGTAATTGGAAGATTGCTTAAATAAATAGGTTCCTAAATTTGCGGTTTCTCCTGCAATCGCAACTTTTAAATTAGGAGCATCTGATGAAAGTTGGTAAAAATGAATCGCCGCTTTTCCAGATCCTGGAACAATAAAGTTTTCTTCAAAGGAAACCAATTCTGTTTGATTGGGAGTGTTCACAGCGAAAACCGAATAAAATCGGTCCATACCAATAGTTAAGTTTAAGGTGTCTAAAGGAGTTGACCCTGAGTTTACCGTGATTTGTCTGATTCCAACTTCTCCATTCCATAAGGTATTATAGTATTGTCCATAGTTTACAGAATTGTTAAAAATGGGTTCACCACCTGAATGAAATTTTAAATTAGAGGTTCCGGGAGAGAAATTTGCAAAAGCAACACTTCCTCTTGGATTTTGATTTTGATTGGGTTGATCATCCGTATCCAAACAAGAAACCGCTAAAGTTCCAGAAAAAACTACGGCAATAATTAAGTTCAAAGATTTATAATATTTTTTCATTTTTGAGGATTTTTACTTCTATGATGTATAAACGTACAAAAGGTTGCTTTAGTATTTGAATATTTTGGATTTGTACTTGAATTAACTCAGATTTAATCATTAATTTTACAGCTTCAATCAAAATATATAAACATTTCATTATGAATCAATACGATGTTACCGTAATCGGCTCAGGTCCTGGAGGATATGTTGCTGCAATTCGTTGTGCTCAATTGGGGTTAAAAACAGCCATTATTGAGAAAAACAGTTTAGGAGGAACTTGTTTAAATGTAGGATGTATACCTTCTAAAGCTTTGTTGGACTCTTCTGAACACTACCACAATGCGGTACATAATTTCGCTACTCATGGAATTGATATCGAAAAACCAAAAGTTAATTTTGGTCAAATGATTCAACGTAAACGTGAAGTGATTGATCAAACTGTCAAAGGAATTGAGTTCTTAATGAGCAAAAACAAAATTGATGTATACTATGGAGTTGGTTCTTTTAAAGATGCAACTCATATTTCAATTGCCAAAAATGACGGTTCTAACGAAGAAATCGAAACCAAAAATACCATCATTGCAACAGGTTCTTCTTCTACAGAATTGCCATTTGCAAAAACCGATCAAAAACGTATCATTACTTCTACTGAAGCCTTAGAGCTTTCAGAAGTTCCAAAACATTTGGTTGTAATTGGAGGTGGAGTAATTGGATTGGAATTGGGTTCTGTTTATTTGCGTTTAGGTTCGGAAGTTACCGTAGTAGAATTCATGGATCGAATCATCCCAGGAATGGATGGTGCTTTGTCAAAAGAATTGTTGAAAGTTTTGAAAAAGCAAGGAATGAAATTCCATACTTCTACCAAAGTAACAGAAGTTACCAATAATGGTGATTCCGTAACGGTTAAAGCAGAAGGTAAAAATGGAGATTCTTTGACTTTTGATGGAGATTATGTTTTGGTTTCTGTTGGTAGAAGTCCTTATACGGGGTCACTTGGTTTGGAAAATGTTGGAGTTGAAACGGACGAAAGAGGAAGAATCAAAACCAATGGACATCTTCAAACCAATGTTGCCAATATTTATGCAATTGGTGACGTTGTTGCGGGCGCTATGTTGGCGCATAAAGCGGAAGAAGAAGGGGTTTTGGTTGCGGAACAATTGGTCGGACAAAAACCACATATCAATTATGATTTGATTCCAGGTGTTGTGTATACTTGGCCTGAAGTTGCAGGAGTTGGTAAAACAGAAGAACAATTAAAAGAAGCTGGTGTAAAATACAAAGTGGGAAGTTTCCCATTCAGAGCTTTGGGTAGAGCAAGAGCTAGTATGGATTTAGATGGATTCGTAAAGATTTTAGCAGATGAAACAACTGATGAAGTTTTAGGAATCCATATGATCGGTGCTCGTGCAGCAGACTTAATTGCTGAGGCTGTTGTAGCATTGGAATATAGAGCTTCTGCTGAAGATATCTCTAGAATGAGCCATGCCCATCCAACGTTTGCGGAAGCAATCAAAGAAGCTGCTTTGGATGCAACGGGTAAAAGAGCTATTCATATGTAAAAAGAAAACATAACGATAAAAGATAAGCCAATCTTTCGATTGGCTTTTTTATTTATTTCAATAGAGTTTTTAAGAAGCAGAACCCGCAACTTTTTTCCAAATAAATAGAATGACCAAAGCTCCGACTATTGCAGAGATAAAGCCTGTAAATGACCAATTGTCAGCAGAAGGATTGTAGTCAAAAATTAAACTACTTAACCATCCACCTAAAATTGCTCCCCCAATTCCGATTAACATGGTGACGAAGAAACCTCCCGGATCTTTTCCAGGCATAATCCATTTCGCTAAAGCGCCAGCTATGATACCGAAAATGGCCCATGAAATCCAGTTTAATAATCCTCCGAAAATTAGTGCAGACATTGTTTCCATAAATTTTAAAGATTTTGATTTATATCAAAGTTACTGATTTTTATCAGTATTTACCCAATTTTTAAAAGAAATAATATCCGCTCTCATTTCCTAAATTCTTTTACTTTTGTTCTAAGAAAAAACGTATTTATGGCACTTATCAAATCAATTTCGGGAATTCGTGGAACCATTGGAGGAGTTATTAATGAGAATTTAACTCCAATCGATGCTGTGAAATTTTCTGCTGCCTATGGAACTTGGTTAAAAGAAAATTTAGGAAAATCCAATTGCAAAGTTGTGATTGGAAGAGATGCAAGGATTTCTGGGAAAATGATTTCAGATTTGGTGAGTTCTACCTTACAAGGTTTAGGCATTGACGTCATTGATTTAGGTCTTTCAACGACACCTACTGTTGAGGTTATGGTTCCGTATTTTAAAGCTGACGGTGGAATTATTTTAACCGCAAGTCATAATCCAAAACAGTGGAATGCACTTAAATTATTGAATGCAAAAGGCGAATTTGTTTCTGGTAAAGATGGTGAACGAATTTTGGAGATTGCTGAAAAAGATGCCTTTGAATTTGCCGATGTAGATGATTTAGGTACTTACGAAAATTTCGATAAAGCCATAGAATTGCATATTGACCAAATTTTAGCATTGCCTTTGGTAAATGCTGAGGCTATTGCTGCGAAAAAATTCAAAGTTGTCATTGATGCTGTGAATTCTACTGGAGGAATTGCTATTCCGCCATTGTTGGACAAATTGGGTGTAGATTATGTGAAAATGTACTGCGAACCCAATGGACATTTCCCGCATAATCCAGAACCTTTGAAAGAACATTTGACTGATATTTCGCAAAAAGTAGTGGAAGAATCTGCTGATTTGGGGATTGTGGTTGATCCAGACGTAGACCGTTTGGCTTTGATTTCGGAAGATGGTGAAATGTTTGGGGAAGAATATACCTTGGTTGCCGTCGCTGATTATGTTTTAGGAAAAACGGCCTCACCTACCGTTTCCAATTTATCGTCTTCTCGTGCTTTACGAGATATAGCGCAAAAACATGGTCAAACTTATGCTGCTTCTGCAGTTGGTGAAGTAAATGTCGTGGAGAGGATGAAGGAAATAGGTGCAAAAATCGGAGGAGAAGGGAACGGTGGAATCATCTATCCAGAATTGCATTATGGTCGTGATTCCTTGGTGGGGATTGCTTTGTTTTTAAGTTATTTGGCTGAAAAGGATATGAAACTAAGTGAATTGCGTGCATCTTATCCGCCTTATTTCATGGGGAAAAAGAAAATTGATTTACAAGCTGGAATCGATGTTGATGCGATTTTGAAGAAAGTCGAAGAAAAATATCAATCAGAAGAAATTTCTACCGTTGATGGTGTGAAAATTGACTTTCCTACGCAATGGGTTCATTTGCGTAAATCCAATACGGAACCTATCATCCGAATATATACAGAAGCGCCAACGCAAGATCAAGCCGACGCTTTGGCCGATCGATTTATTGAGGAATTGAAAAGCTTAAGTTAACCTTTAAAATTCAACTCTCTCTCTAACCTAACAACGCCTAAAAGTTTTAAAATCAACGAACTATCAATGATGATGAGTTCGTTCACCTAACTTTTAGAATAAAATTCATTGGAATCAAACTATTATTACTGCTTAAAAATCTGCTTGATAGTTCTTTTTATGGGAACAATTCAGGTGTTTTCTCAAGAGGAAAATTCCGAATCAGATTACAAAAAAATCTATTCCCAAATTCTGCAAGATCCATCTCGATCTGCACAGGAAATGGTTGTATATGCTGATTCTCTTAAATCCGCTGCCAAAAATAATCGAGATGTAGTATACGCAGATCTTATTTTAGCAACTGCCTACATCCATACCACACAAGAAGCCAAAGCCATTGAAGTAATTCAAGAAGCTCATGATCTTGCCGCTAAGTCAGGTTTGCATGAAGAAAAAATAATGGCCATGTTTCATTTGAAAGATGCGTATCGAAAGTTTCAATTGGAAGAAAAAAGAAAAGAAATCATTCATCAAATTTCCAAAGAAGTAGAAAGTTTAGAGCAAAATGACTTTTATTATAGTGTCAAAGCAGATAATTTTCTTGATTTAGCTTCAATTAATAAAGAGAATCATGAATTGTATGAAAAATTCTTATTGGACGCGCATAAATTGTTCCGACAACATGATTTTTCAGGTTCGATTAAAATGCGTGTATTGAATAATTTGGGTAGCTATTATCATGACCAAAAAAAGTATGATGAGGCAGAGAAATATTTTAGAGAATTATTGAAATTCAATAAGGAAAAATACAATAATAGTGTTGTTTATCAGGTTGTTGGGAATCTTAATTTAGCGCATATATTTAATCTTAAAAAAGAATTTGAAAAAGCCTCTAGTCATTTAGAAATAAGTGAAAATTTGATTGATAAACATGACTTGAGTGGTTATGCGGTCACTTTGAAAAAAATTCAAACGGATTATTTACGTGGTATTGGTGATTTAAATAAGGAAAATACCCTAAATAGGGAATTATTGGAATTAAGTGAACAAGTTAGTGATAGTACGAAAAAAGCCATTGAACAAGTAATTAAATTTGAAAAGTTCAGTAGCGAAGAAGAGAAAAAAGCGTTAGTTGAAAAGAAAAACCAAAACATTTTCTTTCTTCTTGGCTTTTCAATAGTCTGTTTGCTGTTTGCTTTATGGGTGTTTTTCATGTATAAAAGATACAAGAAGCAAAAATCTAAGGCGTTCAATAAACTAATTGAAAAATTGGAATTGCTTCAAAATTCAAAAGAAATTCCACTCGTTTCCATTCCAGTTGAAAAGGAAATAAAGACCAAGGACAAGACAGGTTGTATTGAAATTGGAATTTCTGAAGAAAAAGAGTTAGAAATTCTTCATAATCTGGAAGAATTTGAAAAGGGAGAGGCGTTTACAGACAATCAGTTTTCCTTGTCGAGTTTAGCGGCGCATCTCAATACCAATACAAAATATTTATCTTTTGTTTTGAAAAAACATAGAGGTGAAGGATATTCTGATTATATCAATCGCATACGAATTGAATACATAGCGAAACGAATGTATAATGAACCAGAACTTCTGAAATACAAAATTACGCATCTAGCAGAATTAGCAGGATTTTCTTCTCATAGTCGTTTTACGCAAATATTCAAGAAAGAAACCAATTTATCTCCTTCAGCATTCATTGAAAAATTACAGCTAAAGAAATAAAAAAAAAACCTATGCAATTTTCATCGCATAGGTTAATAAATCAATTAGTTCAAGGGTAGATCGGGTTAAGATTATATTTTTAATACTGGAAAATTTTGATCCATCTTTCTCCATTTGAAACATAAAGAGCTGTTCCAGTTGTTTGTGATGCTAAATCGTTTTCCATAAATGAATGGGTCGTAAAATCAATTGTACCTGTATTTCTAATTGTGATGTAAATTTCTCTTCC
Organism: Moheibacter stercoris; assembly: GCF_040545805.1. NCBI lineage: Bacteria > Pseudomonadati > Bacteroidota > Flavobacteriia > Flavobacteriales > Weeksellaceae > Moheibacter > Moheibacter stercoris. The sequence goes on along the minus strand of NZ_JBEPMO010000006.1, from coordinate 8,751 downwards.
TTTATGAGTTGTAGGATCAGGCATGTTTAAGGCATAATTTGATGTAGAATCATGAATCAAATATTTATCATTCGTATAAACAGCTCCAGCAGCTCCAGTTAAAAAAATCACATTACTAGGGGCATGTCGGACTACTCCATTTCTATTTACACCGATGGGCATCACAAATTCCGTAATTCCATCTTGTGCTTTTAATCCACCTACAATAAGAGATTCTTGGCTTTGATCCAATTCGTTTCTTACATTTCCTCCAATATGTAAGGTGGCTTGTGGGGATTTTACACCAATTCCAATTCGTCCCTTCGGAACATCAGAAATACCATAGGTGTTATTGTTTAGGTTCAATCCAATGATGAAATTTCCGATATTCAAACTATTTCCAGTTGCTTCAGCTTCACCCGGAATAGCGGTATTAACTCCAATTAAAATATTATTGGATTGATTTCTTAAATGTTTCTGATTGAAATTTTCTGTTATAGCAACACCTGCATTATGTCCAATTAATGTATTATTGATTCCGGTGGTAATATGAGTAGCACTATTTTTTCCTACTGCTGTGTTATTTGAGCCCGTAAAACTGCTATTTGCACCTCCTAAAAAAACATTGGATGTCGCGAAGTCCAATCGATTATTCGTGGTTAACGTCATACGTTCTACATTGTTGGTTTTAAATACCAAAGCATTGTTGTCTGTGGTTCCAATGAAGTTAGTAGCAGCATCTGTTCCTTTATTTCCAGATGTTGACCAAGAATTATGATCAAATGCTTGCCATTTCGTTCCATTAAAGAAATAATAACCTGGAGTTTTGACATCTTCTGTTTTGTCGTTGGCTGGAACAGAAGCCTCAAAAGGAGCGGTAACATAAACAATTGTACCCATTTGAGCAGAAGTATAGGCACCGTTTTTCTCCGTTAATTCTTCTCCGGTAAAAATAGGTGTTATAATTCCTTCTGGAATTGTTTTATCGAACTCTTCTAATTTTTTTACATCTAATGTAGCAGCCGGAGATTCTGTGTTAATTCCTACTTGAGAATACGAACAAATAACGGCCATTAATAATGTGGTAGTTAAAATTGATTTTTTCATTATATCCTTATTTATAATTGGGAAGCCAAAAGTATTTACTTCAACACTCTTTATGTAAGAAAGGAATGTCATTATTCTAGAATAATAACATAATAAAATGGTTAAATAATTGATAATCAAATTGTTTTATTTTGTTTGTTTTGTCTGGTTTGATCGAGTTTTTTCTAGTGTTTTTTTAAATTAATTGGGTATTTCATTCAAAATCAATGTCCAAAATGACCTTTAAGTATTGGAAATTTACTCCTTAGCCCAGATGGAAATGGAAATCCTTTTTTGAAAATCGCTTGCTTTTGTCTTGCTGAAAAATTGGATGCAAAGGAAATCTTTTTGGCAAGAAACAAAAGGAGCGAAGGTCAAAAAAGATTGAAATGAACAGCTGGATTGGCTACTGAATATTAGAGAAATTTTAAGTGAAAGAATAGGTTTTGTTCAGTAATGGAATTTTCCTTTTTTGACGGTCAAGAATTCCCAATAATCTTGTTTTTCTTGGTTGTTCATTTGTTGTGTAAAACTGAACCTAAACTTGGCACTATAGTTGTTAAAATTGCGTAAATTCGTAAAGTGGAAGAGGGATTTTTAAATAATGAATTGATTGAGCGATTCGAGCAAATGCTCGATGAAAAGCAGAGCTTCTATTTTGATACGGAGGAATTTTACGAAATCATTGCGTATTATTTAGATGTTGGAGACTTACCTTTTGCCAAAAAGGCGATTGATTATGCAAGTGATATGTACCCAACAAGTACAGAAATCCAAATCAAAAGGCTTGAGTATTTATTGGCTTTGGATAAGTTGAAAGCTGCTGCTGTGCTAATTCAAGAGTTAAAAGATGTAGGTGAAAACGATGTAGATTATGTGATTTGTGTTGCTCGTTTTTGGTCCTTAAAAGGAAATCCAACCAAAGCGATTCAGTTTTATGAAAAGGCTTTGGAATTTGGAGACGACATGGAATACATCTACAATTGTATGGGAAATGAATTTCTCAATCTAAAGGAAATCAACAAGGCATTGTTTTATTACAAAAGTGCTTTGGAATTGGATTTAGATGATGATTTTGCTTTTTATTCTTGCGTTCAATGTTATGAAGATTTACATCTAAATGATGAATGTATTGAATTCTTACTGAAATACATTGAGCTTCGTCCGTATTCGGAAATTGCTTGGTCTCAATTGGGACAGCAATATATGTCCATGAAAAATTACGAAGAAGCGCATAGAGCCTTTGATTATGCCACTTTGATTAATCCAAAGAGTATTTTGGCGTATACCCAAAAAGCTTCTTGTTTGGAAAAATTGGAAGATTATGAAAAGGCAATCGAAGTCTATGAGGAAACCTTAGAATTGGACGATTCTGCTGCGTATACCTATTTGCAGATTGGTACTTGCTACATGAAATTGGGAAAACCCTTCAAAGCCTTAAAATCTTTTCATCAATCCTTGCATGAAGATCCGCAACTAGATCAAACATGGGTAGCAACTTCTGATTTGTATGAAAGCATTGGCAATTACGATGAAGCTTTGTACTATCTGAATCGTGGAATTGATTTAGATAATTTAAATATAGATTATTGGAAGCGTCGAGCTTATTTACACATTCAATTGGTTCGATTTGAAGAGTCAAGTTTGGACTATTATCGTTTGGTTGAATTGGAACCCAATAATTTTTACAATTGGTTAGGATTGACTGAAACCTTGATTACCATTGGAGATTATCAAAAAGCAATCGAAGCTGTGTATAGAGGTTTGAAACATTTTAACCGTGCGGAATTGTATTATCAGTTGAGCAATTGTTATTATTTGCTAGGTGAGGAGGAAATGGGATTGAATGCCTTCAAAAAAGCTTCTGACTTGAACGCTTCTTTGCAGAACGAAATGTTTGAAAAATATCCGATTTTAGAAAACAAATACAAGTATACTTCTAAGAAAGGAAAGAACAAAAAAGGAAGTCAATAAGAACTTCTATTTAATTAATAATTACACGAAATATTATAGTATGAGTCAATTTCCAAGTGCCGAATGGCTGGAATTATACCAATCCAAAGAAAACTTATTGAACGCTTATAGCAATTTTAATGAGTATTTTTCTGAAAAGGAATTATACAATCGTCCACTTCATCATATCAACATGGGAACCGTAAATTTTCCAACTGGTGAAATTATCGTTTGTGATCCATTAACCTATTTAGATATTGAATCGGAACCCTATTTCACAAAAGTTCCACAAGGTGTTTTTCCGGTAGATACTGTAGTCGTAGAAGTAGAAGAAGATCATTTCCGTTATGCTGCTACGCGAATTAAATTTTCGGACAAAAAAGCTGTAAAACACATTGAAGCTTTGTTGGGATATGAAGATTTGACGGAGTTGGGCGAAGATGAATATTTCGGATTTACCGTAGAGTCAGGATTAGCAACCATTGTGGACGTGGCAACACGTGATCAATTTTGTGATTTCGTCAATCGTTGGGATTATGAAAATGATGAAGATAAAAATCTTTATGATGATTTTTTTGCAGCCGAATTTAAAAGGAGTTTTGAAAAACATCCTCAATTTCAACGCGAAGGAGGAGATTGGATCAACATGAAAATCCCAAATACAGATGCCGATTTACCGATGATTCAAACAGGGTTTGGGGATGGTACTTATCCTGTTTATTTTGGATATGATGAAAACAACGAAGTTTGTGAAATAGTAATGCAGTACATCGATTTGGAATTGGCGTTCGGATAAAACATTAAAAAAAATATAATTAAGGAAACAGGTTCAATTTTTGGGCCTGTTTTTTTGTATTCATAAAGATTTCTTCACCTAAAATTATTCTTAAATTAAGTTTAGCCTAATTTTTGTTAAGTAGTTTTGAAATAAGCTATTATCATATGAAACATTTCATCATTGGAGATATTCATGGTTGTTATTTTACCCTACAAGAAATGTTGAAGAATTGGGATGTGCAGAATGAGAAATTGGTTTTATTGGGTGATTATGTCAACAAAGGCAAACATAGTTTTGCTGTGTTGGAATTCTTGTTGAATTTGCAAAAATCTCATCCCGAAAAAACGGTTATTTTAAAAGGAAACAACGAATATTTGTTTGAAGAATACTATAGGGATTCCATTAATTTGGCGACCAAACAAAAATTTGAAATGTTCAACATGAACTATTTGCATACCTTGGATTGGATGCAAAATTTACCGCATTTCTATGAAAATGGCGTAGTCTATGCTACTCATGCTGGAATTGCTGAAGATGTAAATTATCCAATTGAACAAGATGAAATTCAAGTTTTATTCAATCGAAAACCTTTAAAAAACATACAGAAGCTTCAATTTTTGGGACATATCGTGGTTGATGAACCTGAATACGATCCCGAAGCCAATGCTTGGTATATGGACACTGGAGCAGGTTTAGGTAAAAAACTTTCGGGTGTTAAGGTTTCCGAAAATGGAGAAATTGAAGAAATGATCTGTCTCAAAATTCATGAGAAAGATAAGGCGAAATAATTTTATTTCTCAATCTCTTTCAAGCTTTCCATTTTTTTGGTAGCCAAAAATCCTTTGATGTCTTCAAAATGTTCTTTTACTCGTTTGTTGCCAAATTCGAATACTTTTTCGGCCAAACCATCCAAGAAATCACGGTCGTGAGAAACCAAAATCACCGTTCCTTCAAATTCCTTTAAGGCTTCCTTGATAATGTCTTTGGTTTTCATATCCAAGTGGTTCGTAGGCTCATCGAGAATCAACACATTGTAAGGTTCTAGCAATAATTTGATCATCGCCAAACGCGTTTTTTCACCACCCGATAAAACTTTTACCTTTTTGTCGATATCGTCTCCTTTGAACATGAAAGCGCCCAAGATATTTTTGATTTGGGTTCTAATGTCTCCTTCGGCTATACGGTCAATGGTTTCGAAAATGGTTAAATCTTCATCCAACAAAGATGCTTGATTTTGCGCAAAATATCCGATTTGAGCATTATGACCAATTTCAACTTTACCATCGAATTCAATTTCGCCCATAATCGCTTTGATCATGGTCGATTTTCCTTCGCCATTTTTCCCAACCAATGCCACTTTTTGACCACGTTCAATGACCATATTGGCATCTTTGAACACCAAATGTTCTCCATAAGACTTGGTTAAATTTTCAACTGTTACCGGATATTGACCCGTACGTTGAGCGGGAGGGAAGCGAAGTTTCAAAGCCGATGTGTCGATTTCGTCTACTTGGATAATGTCTAATTTTTCCAACATTTTCACTCTTGATTGAACTTGTAATGTTTTGGAATAAGTTCCTTTAAAACGTTCAATAAAATCCTTGGTTTCAGCAATCATTTTTTGCTGTTCTTCGTAGTGTTTTTGTTGTTGTTCACGACGTTCTTGACGTAAAACCAAATAGTCTGAATATTTCGCTCGGTAGTCGTAGATTCTACCCATTGTTACTTCAATCGTACGGTTGGTAATATTATCGACAAATGCTCTATCGTGTGAAATCACCATAACCGCTTTGGCTTGATTTTTCAAGAATTCTTCCAACCATTGAATCGATTCAATATCCAAGTGGTTGGTAGGCTCATCCAGCAAAATCAAATCGGGTTTTCGAAGTAAAATTTTGGCCAATTCAATTCGCATGCGCCATCCACCTGAAAATTCTGAAGTTGGACGATCCAAATCTTCTTGCGAAAATCCCATTCCTTTCAGGACTTTTTCCACTTCAGAATCGTAATTGACTTCTTCAATCGAATAAAATTTCTCGCTCAATTCCGATACGCGTTCAATCAATTTCATGTATTCATCGCTTTCGTAATCGGTACGAACGGTTAATTGTTCATTGATTTCATCGATTTCGTTTTTCATGGAAAGGTATTCCTGAAAAGCTTTGGAAGCTTCTTCACGAACGGTACAATTGTCTTCTGTTAACAAATGTTGAGGCAAGTATGCGATGACTGCTTCTTTTGGAGCGGAAATATTTCCTGTAGAAGGTTTGTTAATTCCTGCGACAATTTTCAATAGAGTGGATTTACCAGCTCCATTTTTACCCATTAAGGCAATTTTGTCATTTTCATTGATTACAAAACTAACTCCACTAAACAAAGTAGTAGCACCAAATAAAACCGAAATATCGTTAACTGAAATCATAATTTTCTTCAAAAACCCTGCAAAGATACTTTAATCTCGTATGGTTTTGAAAAGGAAACTAAGATTTAATCAAGGGAAGTCTAGGATTTCGATTTTCTACAATCGATGATTCGAATTCCATCTGTGTTAGAAGTTAAAATCAGACGTGAATTATCTCCAACAACCGAATAGATTTGCATTTCGTCAGAATCAAGATTCAATTGAAATTCCTTGTCTATAAACCAAGTTCCTTCTTTGGTAACGATTTCTTCTCCGATTACTTCAGAGGATAGATAAGTATTGTCTGAATTGAACTGATAAAACGTATCTTCCATATTTTCTGGAGCAGTAGGAGCGTCCATTCCATCAAATCGTTTGATGACAACATTCCATTTTCCAGACGTTAAAATTTTCACTATTTCTTCTTCTGATTTCTCTATTGGGATGTGTACATGATGAATCAATCCGATCTTAAATCCGCCATTGTCAACATAATTTAGCAAAAGACCTAAATCGCTAATTTCTTCTACAATTGCTCGGTATTTACTTCCTTTTTCGTTGAAATGAATCGCTTTTGTATCGGGATTATAGGTCCATTTTCCTAAAACCTTTCCCATATTTCCAGGCATTTCGTAGGTTCCATCTGTATTGAATTTCACCCAAGCAGCACGGATTTTTTCAGCACTTTCTTCCTCAATTCGCTCACCTTCAGGAGAAATATTATAGGAGATATTCCAAGTGCTGGCAGTCAAATAGTTTTGAACTTGATCTGGTGATAAATCGGTTTGGGCAATACAATAAAACGGCAATAAAAGCCAAAAGAAATACTTCATCATACATCAAATGTACGCATTTTTAGGAATCGAAATCAACTTCAACGCTTTGTCGAGATAACAATTGCCAATTTTCATTGGCTAAAATCCAAACTTCCAAAATCTTTAAATCCACTTCGAATTCCTTTTCGTTTAATCTTCCTTTGGCCGTTAGATTTCGTCTGATGGATTTAATTTCCTCATTTTGAAAATGTACTTCTGGCGTTCCATGATATAGAAATGCATGGTATTTAATTTTGGAAGTTGGAAGGTTTTCGAGAAGTGATTCTTTTGTTTCAATCCAACCATTGGAATGACCAAGAGACAAATTGGGATGTAAAATAGAATTCAAATTCGTCACATCTTTGTTCATCAAATACGAATCAAGTAAAATGCAATGTTGAAGTTCGGGTTCGTAATTATTTTGGTTTTGGGCAAATGAAATCTGGACGAAAACAAATATTGGAATCAGAAAATTTAAAAAGTAGCTTTTCATTATAGTAAATTAGAACATTTGATCATGCGATCGTTTTGAGAAATATCTTTTTTGATTACTACATTTTGGAAATAAGTAGAAAATAAATCTTTGGTTTCACTTCCTAATTCTTGATTGATTTCTACATAGATTTCGCCATTTGTATTCAAATTGGTTTGAGCAAATTCGGCAATTTTTCGATAGAAAATCAAAGGATCATGGTCGGGAACAAACAAGGCAGAATGCGGTTCAAATTCTAATACGGTTTCGTTCATAGAATTCTTTTCGAAATCTGCAATATAGGGTGGATTGCTTACAATAAGATCAAATTTTGGTAAGGAATTCGCTTCGAAATTCAAAAAATCAATTGGATGAAATTGAATGTCAGTTTGATGATATCCGGCATTGATTTCCGCCATTTTCAAAGCATCTTCTGAAAAATCCAATGCGTGAATTTCGGCTTGGGTTAGTTTCGTTTTTAAGGTTATAGGTATGCAACCTGATCCCGTTCCAACATCCAAGATTTTTCCTTCAAAATTGGGATGATCTTGTAAAATCCATTCGATTAATTCTTCCGTTTCAGGTCGAGGAATCAATACATTTTCATTCACAAAAAACTTCAATCCATAGAATTCTGTCTCACCAATAACATATTGAATCGGTCGATGAGCTTTTAATTCGCCTAATTTTAAATCAAAATCCAATTTGTATTCATCTACTTTCCCCCAATCTTCATAGAGCGCCAATTTTAATTTGTATTCCGGCGTATCCAAAATTTTTTCAGCCAACCAAAAAAAGATATAGTCAATTTCTTCGGACGTATACAAAGATTTCAATTCATCTTGAAAGGAATCCAACAAATCGGAAAGTTTCATTTTTTGTAATTTTTAATCAGTTGGATCAATTTTCTAAGGTTGATATAAGTAAACAAGATGAAAAAGGCTAGGATGATGTAGTTCCAAGTTTTGTTGATATTTGCATCTTGCGGCAAAGTTAATCGTCTGATGACAATGAAAATTGACAGCAAAACTATACCAACATACAAAAGAATTCCTCCTAATTTTTTATTCATTTCAATTTTTTTGTAAAGATGTGGATTTTGGCTCAATCGCTAGGAATTTCTTTTCATAAAAATTCCCCGTAGAACGGGGAACTTAACAACAGACATCATATGACTAGTCCTAAAATAGATTGACAGTTATTAACTATAATTTAAATCCGGAGAGATTTTATTTCTTCGGATTTTTTTGTGTCTTTTTTCTGGAGT